>CAYLTB010000032.1:7797-23453 GCA_964386675.1 uncultured Verrucomicrobiota bacterium | reverse complement strand
TCCGGCAGAGGACTGCCGGAGCTACAGCAGGGGACTGCCGGAGCTACAGCGGACGGCATCCAGGCGCGGGATGTGGACGCGCCACTGTAGTTCCGGCACTCTGTGCCGGAAAATCGCGGGCAATCGCAATAGATTTCGCCGGGCGTTCGCCGAAGCGCTCGCGGTTGCGCGTTTCGCTCCGGCAGGGGACTGCCGGAGCTACAGCAAATAGCATTCGGGCGCGGGATGGTGACTCGCCGCTGTAGTTCCGGCACTCTGTGCCGGAAGATTGCGAGGAAGCCGCGACAAATTCAGTCAAGGGCGGAGATCCTGTGCCGCAGGGCCTTCTCCTGCCCGGCTGCAAGTGCTGGAGCCGCAGAAGGGATGCGGGAGTGCTAGACATTGGGGCGATCGGCCGGCGGGATAGGGGCGATGAAAAAGCCGCTGAAGCCGACGATGGGGGACGGTCCGCGGCGGGCGCGGGTTTGGATCGAGCCCGACGAACGCAGGCGGTTCCTGGAACAACGGGGGCCGGAGCACTTCCTGGGCGCGCGAGCGCCTGCGGGCGACACGCTCTATCCGGTGGTGGAGGACGCGCACGGGCATTGCTGCGGGCTGCTGTTGGGGTGTTCGGCCGGGCTGCGGCTGAAAGACCGCGATCGCTGGATCGGTGGGACGCGCATCAGCGCTCGCGCCGATTGAAGCGGGTGGTCAACAACGCCCGCTTCCTCATCCCCGAGGCGGCCCGCACGCTCAAGAAGACCGGCCAAACCAGTCGCCGAAAAAAATCACGCATGCCCCTCTTGCTGGCCTCCCGCGGCTTGGCCGCATGACGCCGCACTCAACATCGCCGGAACGTCCGCGGGCCGCATTGCTTACGGGGAGCGGGCCGGCGCCCGGGCGCCGATACCGGCTCAGATCTTGTACTGCGGGCGCTCGCGATAGTGGGTGTGCAGCAGTTCGTGAGCTTTGTGACTGCCGGGCGCCCCGAGGAATTCGGCATAGAGCTTCTGGATGAACGGGTTCTGGTACGAGCAGCGTTTGGCGCACGTCGCGTCGTCCTGGTAGATGCCCGCGGCCCGCTTGCGGCGGACCTCGTCGTCGGCCCCATAGGGCTGGCCGCCGCCGCCCACGCACCCGCCCCGGCACGCCATGACTTCGATGAAGTGATACGGCAATTCGGCGCCCTTCGCGCGCGCCTCGCGCACCCGGTTCAGCACCGTCTCGATGTTGCACATCCAGTGGGCGACGGCGATGCGAATCTCCGCGCCATCGAAGTTGACTTTCGATTCCTTGACGCCTTGCAGTCCGCGGACCTCCGTAAAATTGACGTCTTCCAGGTCGCGCTTCGTCACGAGGAAGTGCGCGGTCCGCAGCGCGGCTTCCATGACGCCGCCGGTGGCGCCGAAGATCGTGCCCGCGCCGGAATAGTTACCCAGCAGGGAGTCGCAATCGTCCTCCGGCAAATTCGCGAAGTCTATGCCCGAGGCCTTGATCATCCGGGCGACCTCGCGGGTCGTCAGCGAGACGTCAATGTCGGGATAGCCGCTGGAGAACATTTCCTGTGAACGGATGATCTCGAACTTCTTCGCCGTGCAGGGCATCACCGAGACGACGAAGATATTCTCGGGCGCGACGCCCATCGCCTTGGCATAGTAGGTCTTGGCGAGCGCGCCGACCATCGCGTGCGGCGACTTGGCCGTCGAGAAGTGCCCGATCATGTCGGGCGCGAACTTCTCCATGTAATCCACCCACGCCGGGCAGCAGCTCGTGATCAACGGCAGCGGCCCCTCGCCTTCGGCAAATCGGCGCACGAACTCCGTGCCTTCCTCCATGATGGTCAGGTCGGCGCCGAAGTTCGTGTCGAACACGGCCTCGAAGCCGAGGCGGCGGAGGGCCGCATAGAGTTTGCCGGTCAGCAGCGTGCCGGGTTCGTAGCCGAAGGCCTCGCCGATCGCGACGCGCACCGCGGGTGCGATCTGCACGACGCAATGCTTGCCGGGGGTCTGGAGCGCCTGCCAGACGCGCTGGGCATCGGATTTCTCGTAGATCGCGCCCACCGGACAGTGCGCGCTGCACTGGCCGCACTTGATGCAGGGGCTGTCGTTGAGCGTGACATCCGCGGTCGGCGCAATGCGCGTACCGTCGCCGCGGCCGACAAACTCCAACGCCCAGACGTTCTGCATCTGCTGGCAGACGATGGCGCAGCGGCCGCACTTGATGCACTTTTCCGGATTGAGGATCAGCGACGCGGTGGACGTGTCGGGCGGGATCTCGGCGACGCGCTTTTCAAACGCGACCTCGCGGATGCCGAAGTCGGCCGCGAGTTTCTGGAGCTCGCAATTACCGTTACGCGGGCACTGCAGGCAGTCGTTGGGATGGGTCGAAAGGATCAGTTCGATGACCGTTTTCCGGATCTGATAAATCTCGGGGTCGTGCGTTGTGATCTTCATGCCCGGTCCGACCGGAGTCGCGCAGGCGCGCAGCATCTTGGCCGAGCCCTCCACCTTGACGACGCAGACGCCGCAGGCCGCCCACGCCGGTAGGTCCGGGTGGTAGCAGAGGCGCGGAATCTTGACCTGCACCGCCTCGGCGGCCTTCAGGATCGTCGTCCCGGGCGCGACGTCGAGGTCAATGCCGTTGATTTGAACGCGAAACTTGTCCATAGCCGTATCCTTTGAAAATCCCTTGTTTCCGGCGTTGGCGTCAACCCCTCGTCACCGCGTCGAATTTGCAGGCCTTGTAACATTCGCCGCACTTGATGCAGCGGGCGCTGTCAATCACATGCACCTTGCGCTTGTCGCCGGAGATGCAATTGACCGGACAGCGGCGCGCGCACAGCGTGCAGCCGATGCACTTGTCCGGCAGGATGAAGTACGTTACCAGGTCGAGGCATTTGCCCGCGGGACACTTCCGGTCGCGGACGTGCGCCTCGTACTCCTGCGGAAAATGGCGCAGGGCTGACATCACCGGGTTGGGGGCCGTCTGACCGAGTCCGCACAGCGAGGCCTTCATCATGGCCTGCCCGATGGTGCGCAACTGCTCGACGTCCTCCTCGGTGCCGTTTCCGCGAGTGATCCTGCCGAGGAGGTTGAACATCGAGCGGCCGCCGATGCGGCAGGGCGCGCACTTGCCGCACGACTCGTCCACGGTGAACTCAAGGTAGAACTTGTTCACGTCCACAATGCAGTCATCCTCGTCCATGACGATCAGGCCGCCGGAGCCCATGATCGAGCCGAGCGCGCCGAGCGACTCGTAGTCAATCGGCGTATCCAGGTATGCCTCGGGGATCAATCCGCCGGAGGGGCCGCCGGTCTGCGCGGCCTTGAACTTCTTGCCGCCCTTGATGCCGCCGCCGATGTCGAAGATGATCTCCCGCAGCGTGGTGCCCATCGGCACCTCGATCAGGCCCGAATTGACGATCTTTCCGGTCAAGGCGAAGACCTTGGTTCCCTTGGAGGTCGCGGTGCCGATGGCGCCGAACCAGGCGCCGCCCTTGAGGATAATGACGGGAATATTCGCCAGCGTCTCGACGTTGTTGATGACCGTCGGCTTGCCCCAAAGCCCCCGGACCGCGGGGAACGGCGGCCGCGGGATCGGCATGCCGCGGCGTCCTTCGATCGAGGCGATCAAGGCCGTTTCCTCGCCGCAGACGAACGCCCCGGCGCCGAGCCGGATCTCGATGTCGAAGTCGAAGCCGCTGCCGAGGATATCCTTTCCCAGCAGCCCGTAATCGCGCGCCTGCTCGATGGCGACTTCGAGCCGCCGGATGGCCAGCGGGTACTCGGCCCGAATATAGATGAAGCCGCGCTTGGCGCCGATCGTGCGACCGGCAATCGCCATGGCCTCGAGGATGGAATGCGGGTCGCCCTCGAGCGTGCTGCGGTCCATGTACGCGCCGGGATCGCCCTCGTCGGCGTTGCAGATGATGAACTTCTCGTCGCTCGGCACGTCCTTTGAGAAAACCCATTTGCGCCACGTCGGGAATCCGGCGCCGCCGCGGCCGCGCAGACCGGACTTGCGCAATTCCTCGATGACCTCCTCCGGCTTCATCTGGAAGAGCACCTTCTCGAGCGCGGCATAGCCGTCGCGCGCGATATATTCGTCAATGCTCTCCGGATCGATGAAGCCGCAATTGCGCAGCACGATGCGCAGCTGCTTCTGGTAGAAATCGAACTCGTCGATGCGCGCATTCTTGCGGCTCTGGCTGCGGTCATAGAGCAGGCGAGCGACCGGACGGCCCTTGATGACGTGCTCGGCCACGATTTCCGCCGCGTCGTCCGGCGACACATGGACGTAAAAGGCTTCGTCCGGAAGCACCTTGACGACCGGCCCCTTTTCGCAGAAGCCGAAGCAGCCGGTTTTGACCACCTGCGCCTCCGCGACGACGCCCTGATTCTGCACTTCGCGAACGAGCGCCTCGTAGATCTGCGCACCGCGGTTGGACTCACAGGCCGTCCCGCCGCACACCAGGATGTAGCTCTTGATGGCCATGACCCACTCCTCAGCGCTTGTTCGTGTCCGGCGCCGCGGCCGGTCGTGCCGTCGTCCAGTCCGCGGCGGGCTTGTCGTAGATGTGATCGTCCACGAGGCGGCGGTCCACCAGGTGTTTCTGCACGATGCGTCGAGCAACCTCGGCGTTCACCTTGCCGTACACGACCGTGGGCATGCCGGGCACGACCACCTCGACCGTCGGCTCGGAGTAACACAATCCCATGCAACCGGTCTGCCGGACCGCGACGTGCTCCAGGCGGAGTTCCACCAGCGCCGCTACAAAGGCGTCGAAGGTTTCTTTGGCGCCGGCGGCGAGACCGCAGGTGCCCATCCCGATAATGATCTGCGCGGTCTTGCCGGTGTTGTCCCGCGGGCTCATGTCCCGCCGCTTCTGCTCCCGCAGTTTCCGCAATTCGTCCAAGGTCATTCGGCCCATTTTCAGGATCCTTTCGTCAAATCGTCTTCCAGGGCGGCCGCGTAGCGCCGCGCCAGGTCCAGTGCGCCGGCATCCGCCAAGCCGCCCAGAGCCGCCCGCAGTTCGTCGCGCGAGAGCGTGTAGGAGCGTTCGCCGAGGGACCGCGTGACCCGCAATTCGTAGTCGCCCTCGAACGCCATCAGCCCCGCGAACAGACCGGGCAGGTCGCCGGTCGGCGGCGTGTCCGGGTGACGGCGATTGAAGTGGACGAGACGGCTGACGTTCCAACGGTCACGCCAGTCGGCGGCGTGTCCGGGTGACGGCGATTGAAGTGGAAGCACACGGACGTTCCCCGGCCCGGTTCGGACCGGACATCCAACGCGCCATCCGCCTGCTCCACGGCCTGCCGCAACCCGGGCAGGCCCAGGCCGATCCGGCGGCGCGGATGCTTGGTCCGACCGCCCGCGAACGGATCCGCCGCTCGCTGCAGCGCCTCCGCATCCATCCCCGGCCCATTGTCGGAAACACTCACCTCGAAATGTCCGTCCTGCTCCGTCACGTCCACGCAGATCGCCGAAGCGCCCGATTCGATCGCATTCTGGACGAGCTCCGCGACGAAATCGGCGATCGTCGCGTGCATGACTACTTGCCCCGATACTGGGCAAGGATCTCCGGCAGTTTTTCTTTCGTCACACTCCCGAAGACCTGACCGTCCACCGTCAGCACCGGCGCCAATCCGCAACAACCCACACACCGCACCGCTTCCAGCGAGAACTCCCCATCCTCTGTCACGGTATTGAGCCCGGTGCCCAGCAGGTTCTCGAGCTCACGGATCAGGTCCTCGCCGCCTTTCAGATAGCACGCCGTGCCCATGCAGGTGGCCAGCACATGGCGGCCCGGCTTCTTCAACCGGAAGAAGTGATAGAAGGTCACCACCCCGTAAATGCGCGCCAGGGGGATGCGCAAGCGATCGGCAACCTCGAAGGCAATTTTCCGGGGAATGTAGCGGTAGGTCTCCTGAACTTTATGGAGCACCATGATCAGGTTGCCCGGCCGATCCCGCCATTGCTCGATGAACTCGACCAGCTCCGGTGTGAGTTTTCCGTCCTCGCCCGTCGCTTCCATCTTGCCTGATTCTGCAATCATGAACGCACCTGTCCGCGGTAGAAAAAAGTCCGGCCACGCTATCAGCCGGGCCCGCGAAATGCAAGCCCCCTTTTTATGACGACGAGCAAATTTATCGTGCCAAATGCAATAGATAATGTTACAGATAGAACAATAACTGCAGAGACAAGAATGACTGCATCTACAAAAGAGGCCATTTCGCGGCTATTTCGCTACAAAAGCGTCCTTGAGAAACTTCGATCGCTGGGCATGGTCAAGGTATTCTCGGACAATCTGGCCGATTCCGTGGGGGTATCTGCGGCGCTGGTGCGGAAGGATTTCTCGATTTTTGGCATCACGGGGCACAAGCGGGGCGGCTACCGCATCGAAGACCTGGTCGAGAAACTCAATCGCATCCTCGGCAAGGAAGGCGTGCAAAAGGTGGTCCTCGTCGGCTGCGGCAAGATCGGCACGGCCCTGATGGAATACCGTGGTTTCGACGCGCAGCATATCCGCATCGTGGCCGGCTTTGATACGAATCCGGCGAAGTTGAATCCCGGGGCACCGATGCCCATTTATCCGATGGATGATTTCGCGAAGGTGGTGCGCGCGGAGGGTGTGCAGGTGGCGATTCTGGCCACGCCGGAAAATGTGGCGGCACAGGTTGCCGAGCGCTTGATGGCGGCGGGAATTCGCGGGATATTGAACTTTGCTCCTATTCCGCTGAAAAGCGCGGCCGGGTGCATCGTGCAGAACATCAACATCGCTCTGGAGCTCGAAAACCTATTCTATTACGTCCGGCTTCACGCGTCGGACCTGACTACGGAGAAAAAGGAATGACACTTGAAGAGATGGCGCGCCGGTTGGACGCCGAGGTGATCCATCCCGGCGCGCAGTTCGCCACGGCCGAGATCGAGCACGTGGTCGCCTCCGACCTGATGAGCGACGTACTGGTTGTGGATCTTCCGCGCGTCGCGCTGCTGACCTCGTTGGCGTCGGACCAGGCGATCCGCACCGCGGACATCGTCGGAGCGGTTGCCGTTGTCGTGGTCAATGGGAAGGCGCTGCCGCAGAACATGCGGCGTTTGGCCCGGGAGCTGAACGTGGCGCTGCTCCGCTCGCCCCGGACCAAATTCGACGCCTGCGTCGCCCTGGCCGATCTCGCCCGTCCGCGATGAAAGTGCTGCCGATCGATCCGGAACAGTCGCCGCTGGTCATCCTTGACCTGCTGTTCAAGCTTAAGATCAAGGACGTGATGACGTCGCCGGTGTTCACCGTGCCCCGCCGCAGCACGTTGCGCGATGTGCAGCGGTTGATGAAGGAGCGGACGATCACGGGCGTCCCGGTGGCCGAGGAGGGCCGGCTGTTCGGGATTGTCAGTGTGGACGACATCATCAACGCGCTCGACGGCGGCTATATTGATGACCCGGTCGAGCGCCGGATGTCCCGCAACGTGGTCGTGCTGGAAGAGGACATGCCGCTGTCGTTCGGCACAAGCTACTTCGGCAAGTACCGCTTCGGCCGTTTCCCGGTCC
This sequence comes from uncultured Verrucomicrobiota bacterium, assembly GCA_964386675.1. GTDB lineage: Bacteria > Verrucomicrobiota > Kiritimatiellia > PWTM01 > PWTM01 > CALGXT01. The sequence continues at coordinate 15,926 of CAYLTB010000032.1, read as the reverse complement.
TCAACAAGGACCATCGGCTCGTCGGCATTCTCAGCAGCCGGGACGTGAGCGCCTCGCTGCTGCTGGAACTCTTCAAGGAATATCGCCGGCTGGAACAACAGATTCTCCCGTTGCCGGCCCCCGAGTTCGACCACATCCGCCTGCAATTCAAGGTGCGGCGCTATGATTTCGAGAATGCCGGCAAGGCGTCATACGAACTGAAACGGATTCTGACGGCCCAGCAGGCGGATCCGCGGATCGTCCGGCGCGCCGCAATTGCCGCCTACGAGATGGAGATGAACCAAATCGTACATTCGTTCGGCGGCGCAATAACGTGCGCGATCGCGGGCCGACGGATCGAGATCGTCGCGCGGGACCTGGGACCGGGCATCGAGGACGTCGAGGCCGCATTGCGCGAGGGTTTCACGACGGCGAATGACTGGATCAAATCGCTCGGTTTCGGCGCGGGCATGGGCTTGCCGAACATCCGGCGCGTGGCGGACCATTTTGAAATTCATTCGAAACCGGGAAGCGGCACGACCGTTCGCGTCGCAATCTATATCCCGCCGGAGGCGCCGGCCGGAACCAAGAGCGAGGGACCGAAAACGGCGGCGGTTTGAAGGGAAGGCCTGCCATGGCGATGCGCATTGCGGAACTGGCTGAAGCTTTAGGGGCCGAACTCGTCGAGGCGTCCAACCCCGAGGCGGAACTTCGCGAAGGATACACCTCCGACCTGTTGAGCGATGTGATCGCGCACGCGCCGTCGGCCTCGGTCTTGATCACGATCCAGGCGCACCTGAATACCGTGGCGGTCGCGACCCTGGCGGGTATCCGTGCGATTCTGCTCGCGAACGGCCGCTCCGCGCCGGACGACATGCGCCGGGCAGCGCGACGCGAAGGCATCGCCATCCTGCGCTCGCCGGAAAACCAGTTCGTGCTTTCGTATCGGGTCCACCGGCTTCTGCACGGCCCATGAAAATCCGTGCCGACCTGCATGTGCATTCCTGCCTGTCTCCGTGCGGTTCACTGCGGCTGTCGCCCCGGGAAATCGCCCGATGCGCCCGGACCGCCGGTCTGGATGCCATCGCGTTGACGGACCACAACACCGCGCGCCAGGCCCCGGCGGTCGGACGCTGCTGCCGCGCCGAGGGTCTTGTGTTCGTCCCCGGCCTGGAAGCGCACACCAGCGAGGAGATCCATGTCCTCTGCCTGTTCGAACGCGAGGAGGATGCCGTCGCCATGGGCGATCGGCTTTACCGTCGCCTGCCGCCCGTTCGCTGTCTTCCCCGGAAGATGGGCGACCAGGTGATCAGCGACGAAGAGGGTGTGATCACCGGCACGCTGGACCTATTTTTGGCCAACGCAACGAACCTGACGCTGACGGAATTGGTTGAGTGGACCGTCAAGTCCGGCGGGCTGGCGGTGCCCGCGCACGTGGATCGCCCCGCCGGCGGACTGCTGGAGCGGCTCGGCTTCATACCCTCGCTGCCCCACCCTGTACTGGAGGTCAGTCCGCGGTACGACCGGGAGCGCGATCCCCTGCACTTGGCGGAACATTACCGGCTGCTGATCGGTTCCGATGCACATGCTCCGGAGGACATCGGCCGCTGTTGCACGACGCTGGACGTCACGGCACGCACCGCCCGGGGAATTCTCGACGTCCTGCGCGCGCCCGTACCGTAAGGGCCGTCACGTGCGCGCCAAGCGCGGGTGCCAGAAATCATCCGCGCCCAGTCCCAGCCGTCGGATGAACGCCGCCGCGGGGCCCAGGCGTCCCACCGTGTGCGGCCGGTGCGAGTCGCTGCCCAGCAGGAATCGGATGCCCCGGCGCTGCGCGCGTCGGTACCAATCCTCCGCAAACCGCTCGAAGGCCGGATGCGCGGCCAGGCGCGGCGAAATCTCCAGGGCAATTCGCTCTTCGGCGAAGCGATCCAGGATGTGGTCGAGCCGTTTTGGGCGTATCTCCGCGAGGATCGCCGTCAACTCCGCGCATTGAGCGGCGAGAGGGCCGTGCTTCACGATCTCCTGGACATACAACGGATGGGCCACGGCGTGTGCGCCGCTGCCGCAGACATTTTCCAGGTCGGTCAGCAGCCGAGTCGCCCATTCCAGCGGATCGGCCAGATCGCGAACCGGGGGCGCACCCACGAGGTCGTAGTGCGAGGGCGCAGCCATCAGGTAGTCGGCCAGCGGAAGTCGCGACGGCGGAATGATCAACTCACCCATCGCCACCACCTCGAGCTCGGCGCCAATCCAGATGCGGACCCCGGCCGGGGCCAACCGCTCTCGCGCATGGTTCAAGGCCTGATGGTGGCGGGCGAGACCTTCATGATAGGGATGGTCCGTCAGGCCGACCTCGGCGCAGCCCACGGCAACGGCCGCTTCGACGATCCGATCGGGACTCATCGTCTGTTCTGCGCACGGTGAAAAAAACGTGTGGATGTGATAGTCGCCGGTCATTGGAAATGACGCCCCAGAAGCATCTTGCGGAGCCACTCGCGTGCAATATACGCGCCGACCGCGAGTCGGCAAGTCGAATGATTTGCGTCAGGCCAGGCCTCGCTCGTAATTTCCCTCGTGCGCGCCGGGGATGGCCCGGCCCTCGCGCGCCGCGCGCCAGAGGGCGGCCGGGTCGGCGCCGGCGGCCGCGGCGCGGGCCAGGTCGCAGCGGAAGCGCCGCGCGCCGGCGGCCCGCAATTCCTGCAACCGTGCCGTGAGCGCAAAAGGCCGCGCCGACATCAGGACCGACAGCCCGTCTTCCTCCAGCTCGATAAAGCGCTCGCCGCGTCGGTTTCGGGCCTCGCCGCCGGACAGCAACGGCGGGGTGGCCGCGAGAAACAGCGGCGTGAACTGGACCACCAGCAGTTCCATCGCGCCGGCGTCCAACGGCAGGCGTTCCAGCAGATTCTGCGCGTCGTCCTCGGGCGAGGTCACGGCGCGGCGGCACCCCAGCTCGCACAGTTGCGCCAGCGCTTCCCGGTTCAGCGTGTAGAGCGGCCAATCGGCCGTGACCTCGAGGTCGGAATCCGCGACGCCGGCCGCGGCCGCGCATTCCCGGAGAATATCCAGTCCGGCCAGACTGCCAACCTCCCAACGGCGGCGACCAGCCGTCAGCCGCGACGTGACCGCCGCCCGAATCCGCGGGGCGTCCGAGGAACGGATCACGATCGGCAGCGCGATGCGCAAACGCGGCTCGTCGCACATGTCCGCACAACGGATCGGCAGCACGATCTCATCAGCATCCGCCGTCCACGGACCCGGCGGCGCGTCGAGCCGCAACGTCCAGTGCTCCCTCCCCGAGTCCATCGGCGCGGACGGCGGCGGCGAGATGGCAGCGACACGCATGAGGCGCACGTGTTCGCGCTCGGCCTTCAAGGCGTCCGCAAGTGCCCGGCGCAGATCGTTCCACGCGCTGGCCGGCGCGAATCGGCCCTGCGGATCGTCGAGCGCCAAGTGGGCCAGCTGCCAATCGGTGTCGCCCCAGCGCTCGAACGCCTTGCGCACCGCCGCCGCGGTGCCATCAGGCGACCGCGCCGCGGGATAAGTGCCGTGACGCTGAAGTCTGGCGATCACTGGCGGCAATCCCGGCACGCGCGCCTCCGCCCGCGCTTCGATGCAGGACGCCGACAACCGGATCTTCAGTGCGACCGGGAAGCGCACGCGGAACACCCCCGGGCGTGGACGATCGAACGGGTAGGCTCGCTTCACGGCCTGCGACGACGAGCAATAGACCGACGCAGCCTTCGGCAACACGGGATGGTCCGGCGGCAATCGTACGGCGACAGTGGCGCCGGCCGCGACGGCAATGCGATTCGCGCGGGTCCCGGCGACGCGCAATACGTCCACAGCAAATCCGTAGGGCCGCTCAACACCGGGGAGATCCACTTGCAGGCCGTCGTGACGCTCGAGCGGACGATCGGTCCGGAACTCGAGCCAGTCGCCGTCGCACTCGCGGAGAACGCGGAGGACCGCCCCTACCCGCGCACCGCGATGGCCGAGCGTCCGCGAATCAATGACGGCCGACGGCGCCGCGTAGCCGTCGGCCCGATATTCGGTCCACGGACGACTGAAGATGGTGCGCAAATCCTCCTCGATCCGCCGCCGCTCGGCCCCGGACAGGCGTCCGTCCAGCAATCGCCGGTAGTAATCCGTCGCGGCGGCGACATAGAGCGGGCCCTTTAGGCGACCCTCGATCTTCAGCGCCGCCACGCCGGCGGTGCGCAGATCGTCGAGGCGCGCGCCAAGGGCGAGGTCTTTCATCGAAAACGGAAAGGATTCACCGTTGGCGTCGCGGAATGGCTCGCGGCAGCACGAGGCGCAACGGCCGCGGTTGCCGCTGCGGCCAGTGGTGTGGGACGAAAACAGACAGAGCCCGCTGTAGCTGTAGCACAGTGCGCCGTGCACGAACGCCTCGACCGGAACGCCGCCCTGTCGGGCGACCTCCGCAATTTCCGCAATGGACAATTCGCGGGCGAGGAGCACACCCGCGAAACCGAGCCGCGCCATCGCCCGGGCGCCCTCGACACTGTGAACGGCGGCCTGCGTGCTGGCGAGCAACCGAAGACCCGGGAACGAGGCGCGAACCCGGCGCGCCACGCCGAGGTCCTGGACGATGACCGCGTCCACGCCCAGTTCCTCGAGGCGCGAAAGGGTTTCCAACGCTGTCGTCCATTCGCGCTCCAACACCAGTGTGTTGAAGGCGACATACACCTTGCCGCGCGGATCGCGTGCGTGGGCGAAAGCGATGATTTCGCTCAAGCCGTTCTCGTCGAAGTTGGCGGCGTCGGCGCGCGCCGAGAATTGGCGCAGCCCCAAGTAAACGGCATCGGCGCCGTAGCGCAACGCGGCCACGGCACAGTCGCGATCGCCGGCCGGGGCCAGCAACTCAATGCGCGCTCCGATGATTTCCTTTGCCCGTTCCGTCATGGTTGGAGGGGACCCCTGGATGCGCGCGGCGCCCGGCCGCTCAAGGTCAGCCGGCCAGCCATCGGTCTATCGTTTCCGCGAGGGCGTCGACGATCTCCGGTTTGCCGATCGTCCAATCGTCGCCGGCCGAAGTCTCCGCAACCGCGGCGCCGAAATAGTGATCCGCGCCGAACAGCACCACATGCGTCACCGGGCCCGTCAGCGTCGCCACCCAATCCCGGGAGTATGATAGATCGGCGCGCGGCTCGCGCGCGCCTTCGATCAACAGTAAGGGCTTCGCCAACGCCGCGCCACGGAACTGACCGATGTCATAGGTGGCCAACAAGGGCGCGACCAGTTCCAACGGAAGCGGCTCCTCCAATTTCAGGTCGCGGGTACGCCGCTCCTGGACGTACCGCAGTTGCTGCGCTGCATCCGGCGTGAAGCGCTCCTCGATGCGGCGCCCCGGCGATATCGAGACCACGCGATCCACTGCCGGCTCGGTCAGGCCGGCCGCCGCGGCCACGCCGCCGCCGAACGAATGGCCGATGACGACCAGGGCGCGCGGTTTCCGGCCGATCAGCTCCGGCATCCGCCGTGCGACCTGGCGGGCGTCCCCGACGAAGTCCACATCCTGCAGCGAGCGCACCCGCCGGGGTCCGCCCGATGCGCCGTGTCCCCGCTGGTCGAGATTCAGTACCGTGTAGCCGCGGGCGGCCAGCCGCTCGCAGAGCGCCGGATAGAGCGCCAACCTTCGGCCGCGCGGAGTGCTGCCGTGTAGAAAGAGGATGGCCGTGGGAGCGCGGAAGCACCAACGCGGCCGATATAGGTCCCCTTCCAGCGCGTATCCCGAAACCTCTGTTCGAACGACCTTCACAGTGAACGGGGGCACACGCCGCACCGTGATCACGGCGCCGAGGGCCGCCGCAAGCACCGCGATCCCCGCCATGGCCCGGAGGAACCCTCGCCGTTTCATCGCCGCACCGATCCCTCGCGGTCCGCTGGTTCCAGGTAGGGCCGCAGCCTTTCCACGCCGGCGCGCGCCAACGCCTTTTGCTCGGCGATAATCGGGCCCAGCTCCTCACGCAGCCGGACCCGCTCCCGCCAGGCATCGCGCACTGCCTCAAACAGGCGATTGGCCGTAAGACCCTCGAAATCCACCATCCGCTCGTGTTGCCGGATGGACATCAGGAACCCGCGGTTCTTCGGTGTGCACAACAGGCCGACGACCGGCGTGCCCATCGCCGCCGCGAGGATCAGCGAATGGGTCCGCATCCCGACGTGGAGTTCGGCGCGGCCCAGGAGTCCTGCGATGTCGCGATAGTCGCATTCGCCGTTGGCGATGGCCGATATCCGGTCATGGCGGCGCGCCGCCGCCAGCACGCGGCGCGTGATCGCGCCGTCCATCGGCTGTGTGGTCACGACAACCGCATTGACGTCCAGCTCCGCAATCGCCCGGTCCATAACCTCGGCCATTAGCGGTGCGAACGCATCCGCCGTCGCTTGTCCGCGCAGAAACACGTCGAGGTAGCTGTTCACGTTGAACGTGATCACGGGCCGCGCGCAGAATCCGAGGCGTTTTTCAGCAATGAGCGCGTCCACCCGGCGCGGGTCGGCCGGGCGCACGTTGAGCGCGCAATCCGCGCCGCGCACAGGCGCCTCGCCGGCGGGGCAGAGTTGCCGGCAGAGGTCGGCGGATTCGTCGTCGCGAACGATGACGAGATCGGCGGATTCCAAGACCCGGCGCAGGCAACGGCGGCCGAGCGGCGTGCGGACCGGGCCCAGGCTGACATTGTATAGTACGATCGGCACGCCGCGCCGCCGCGCGGCCGGCAATACCCACGATAGTGTCCAGAGATAGTTATAGAGCGGATTCAGCAGCTTCCGGTCAAAAAGAATCGCATCGGTCACCAGGACCAGGCGCGCCGCGCGCACGGCGCGCCAGACCGGCAGGCCGAGGATTTTGACGCTCAAGTTCCAGGGCAGCAGCGCAACGGGCCGAACCGGAAATTCCGCGTACTGCCGGCGCACAAAGCCGGGATTGATGGTGGGCACCGAAAAGGAGGCACCGGGGAAACGACGATGCACGTCCTCCAGCAGGCCACCGAGGATGGCGGCATCGCCGGCGTTCCGGCCGGAGAAGTTACCCATAATGCAGACCGCGCCCCGCAATCCCGGCATGGGGGGCGGACGCATCATCGGGACGCCGGCGCGGCGATCTTCAGGGCAACGTGCCCTGGTTAATGCCCGTGGCGTTCGTAGCGAACCAGGCCAGCGCCGTACCGTCGGCTGCGTACAGCACGCAGATCACGCGGCCGGAAAGTCGGCTGGCGGGACCCGGCAGCGAGTAGGATGGCCGCATCGCGCCGTTGTCGGTGTCATAGCTGCGGAAATTGGCCCTTAATCCGTTGCAGAGGGTATAGGACCCGCTGCCGAGCCGGTACACCGTGTAGAAGTACGTCGGCCAACGGATGCGGTAGGTGTTGTCGTGTGTCTTGAAGCTGAAATACCAGAGCTGGTCGTTGGAACCGGGCGTGCTGGCCGGAATTTGCGGGTTAGTCGGCAGATCGCCGCTCGGCGGCGGCGCCGGAGTGGGCGCCGGCGCGGGACTGCCGGGCGACGGCGGCGGATTCGCGGGATCGGCGGGGTCTGCCGGATCGGTTGCCGGCGGATTCGCGGCAACCGGTTCGGACGAATCAATCTCCACCCGTGTCCAGTCCTCGCACGCGACATTCAGTGCGGCGACGAGCAGAAGGCCGGCACCCGCGCGAATCCATCCGAATGGGTTTCCTTCTAACATGACACACCTCTTCCGCGCGATCTACCGCATCGTGACGCGCTGTTCGCTGTTACTGAATCCAGCCCGAATCCGGTCCCGGCGCGATCGCCTGGAACCAGCCGAGCGCCTTGCCGTCGCTGGAATACAGAATGCAAATCACGGGACCGCTCAACCGGCGGCGCGGGCCAGGAAGTGTATAGGAGGCGCGCTCGCCGTTATCCGTATCGAAGCTGCGGAATGGGGCGCGCTCGCCGTTGACGGTGCACCAGGATTCCTTCGGATTCCCCAGCTTGTCCGCGAAATAGGTGGGCCAACGAATGCGCCAGGTGTGATCGTAATCCTTGTACAGGAAGTGCCAGCGCTGGCTCGCCGATGTTCCGTATCCAGGAATGCTCGGGTTTTTCGGCAGCCCGCTGCCGTCCTCGTCTCCTCCGACCCATTCATTCTCACAACCCAACACTACCGC
>CAYLTB010000032.1:0-7697 GCA_964386675.1 uncultured Verrucomicrobiota bacterium | reverse complement strand
CTCACAACCCAACACTACCGCTAAAGAGCACAGCAGCAAAGCTCCGATCAATTTCCGCAACATCATCACCACTCCCGACGGTTGCCCGTCCCAGCGACTGCATTCACGCGCCCGACGCCCGCGCGAAGAACCGCGTGAATTGCGCTCCGTGTATCACAAGTTCCGCTGCATCGCAAGGGGGGTAATAAAAAATCCCCGCACGGAGCCCCCGAAAATCCGCTGCCCGCAATTCCAAGGCATGGAGAGTCGGCGCCCTCCCTTTCCAAGCCTTGGAACGGACTCACTTGGATCGTATCCCCGCATCGGATATGCTGTTCGCCATGAGTTCTCCGGAGTCCCCACCGAGCCGCGGGAGGCTGGCCGGTTATGTCTTGGTACTGCTTGTGGCGGGCTATGTCCGTGCGGTTGGAATCTACCGCGGACTGGACGCCGACGCGGTGTTCCATCCCGATGAGCCCAAGCAGGTCGCGGCCACGGCGCGCGCGCTGTCCGGGGAATACGGCACCTATGAACACAAGGCCGCGATAGATGCCTACCCGCTGTTCGTCAGCCGGCTCGATGCCTGGATCATTCGCGCCGTACGCGCGCCACTTCGGAGATTCCACGCGTTTCTATCGCCGGATCCCCTGCTGCCGGACGTCCCTGCCAAAAGCGACCTATACCGATGGACCCGCGGGCTGCGCTGGGTGTACGGCATGGCGGCGCTGGCGCTGACGCTGGCGATTGCGCGCGGTCTGGGTTTCTCGCGCCGAGCAACACTGCTGGCCGGCCTGCTGCTGGCGCTGTGCCCGCTGTCCTATGCCGTTACGCATTTCTCCACGGGGGAGGTCGGAATGGACCTCTTCGGCGCCGCGGCGGTCGGGTTCCTGGTCCTGCATGCGCATCGGCCTCGGCTCGTTTGGCTGGCGGCCTCCGGCTTTGCCGTCGGCTGGGCCTTCGACAGCAAATTCCATGGAATCCTGGTCGCCGTGACGACGGCGATCTACCTGGCGGCGCGCGCGATCGCGCTGCGCGGCGGCTGGCGTCGTTTCGCCGCGGAAACGTCTGTTTCAGCCGCGGGATTCGTTGCGGGCGTCGTCTCCGGTACGCCGCAGTGGCTCTGGGACCGCAAGCGTTATTGGCGCGACCTGCTGGACAACCTCGATTTCATCAAGTTCTACGCCGTGCCTCCCGAGATCCGCGCGCTGCCGGCCGGACGGCGCGCATGGATGAGTTTCGAGAGCAACATCCCCAAGGTTCTCGGCAGCATCGGTTGGACCCTCGCGCTGCTGGGGCTCGCCGGCCTCCTCGTCGCGGCCATCCGCGCCTTCCGCGCGCGCGGCGTTGACGCCGAAAATGCGGCGGCGGCGCGTGTCCGCTGGCTTCGCTTCGCGGTCTTTGCATTTCCCCCCTTCGCGCTCTTCGTGTCGCTCGCCGGCAAACTGATGCTGCAGGCGATTCACTTTTCCTACCTCGCGCCGTTTCTCGCCCTCTCCGCGGCGTTCGCGCTGACCGCGCTGTGGCAGGCCCGGCGTGCCCGTTCGCGGACCGCCGCCGTGCTGCTTGGCGGAGTGGCGGTGCTGGAACTGGGCGCCCTGACCGAACGCGAAATATTCTTCTGGCGGCGCGACGACGTTACGCGCGCCGTGCGCGACCTGCGCGACGCGTTTTCAGACACCGTCCGCGTTGGCGATGACCGGCGGGGCCGTCCGACACCGAACACGCTGCGGGACCTCAGCGTCGAAGGCGACAACCCCTCCGGCTTCCGCAACCGACCCTACACGGTGTCCGTGTCGGACGGCGCCGGGTGGAACGCGATGCATATCGCGCCCGTGCCGACCACGCCGCTAACGCCGCGCAGCTCCTGGGTTTTCGCCCAGGGCCCCGTGCTGCCGCGCAACGACCGGGAGTTCCCCGTGTCCGCCGGCCGGCCGGTTGAACGCCACGTCGTTTGGCACGCGAAACCGGCGCCGGCGTCGTTCGGATTGCGCACGGGACGCATTCCTTCGCTCGTGGAAATCGACTATGGCGGCGCGCGGGAGCGATTGGAACTCGAACCCCATCAACAGCAGGTCGTGACCCTGACCCCGCGCCGCTGGCGAACGGAGCCGCGTGCCCGTCGGCGCGCCGACCCCGTGTATCTCGTGCCGCTCTCCGTGCGCGCCGTCACGGGCGATCTGACGGTTCACGTTTTCACGGATCCGCGGGAAATCCGGCATTTCCGGGCTTTTGGCGGCGATTCGAACGCCCTGCGGGAGCTCGCCGCCGATCTGCCGGAGCGCGAACCGTTGCTGGAGGCGCTTTCGCGGACCCGGTTCATGGAGAGTCCGCCGGAATGGGCCCTATTGTTGAATGAAGGCAACGCGCGGGAAACGTTGACCGGGGTCGGCCCGCTCGCCGCCGGGCGCTACCGACTGGTCCTGGACGTGGAGGCGCTGACGCCCGGCGTCCGCCTGTCGGCCGCACTGGTGGACGTGGATCTGCGCGCGGCGGCGGTCGCGATGGCGCCGGAGACGTTCGAATTGCATCCGGGATTGCAGCAGGTGGAGTGGCGTTTTGCCAAGGGCTTCGCGCCCTACGACGTCCGGCTGACGGTCGCGGTCGCGGAGGGCGTCTGCCGTGTACGGCGGTGGAAACTCGCGCCCGACGTTGCGGCCATTTACTCGGACTTGCAGACGCTGGCCGGGGGCGGTCCGGCCCCCGCGTGGTGCCGCCGTTACGGGCCTTCGCCGAAGCCCCCGGCGCGGGAACGGCCTGTGCGGGCCCGGTTCGGGCCGGGCGGTGCAATCGAGATCGAGTCGCTATCGTTGCCGGACGCGTTGACCCCGGGCCAATCAGTGGAGTGTTCCGCCCGGGTTCGGCTGCGCGGGCCGGTCCGTTGGGCCGAGCACGCGCTCTACGTGCGGATCGTGGACGCCGCCGGCCACACGGTCTGGTCGTTCCGACCCCGCATCGCGCGCGCCGCGTACGGCGAGACGCCGGCCGCGCCGGACACCTTCATTCCGCCGGCCGATGTGCCGCCAGGCAATTACGGCGTCTACGTGAGGTTATTCAACGAGCGGACGTTTTTGCGGCAGCCGCTGCACTCCGCCGCTCCGGACGCGCGGATCGAGCGGCAATGGGTCCGGGCCGGCGACGTCCGCTTTGAGGCTCCGTAAAGACCGCGCCGTTCAGGCGGACGGCGCGGGGCCGGCGGTTTCCGGTTCCCGTCGAACGGCAAACAGCAGGCCGCCCAGCAGCGCCAGCAGCAATGTCTTGGCCCGTAACAGCAACGCCACGGCCATCGCGGCGGGCGCCGGCACGCCGATCCGGGAAAGGAAGAACACGTAGGCGCCTTCCAGGATGCCCAAGGCCGCCAGCGAGACCGGCACACTGGAGACCAGCAGCACCATGGGCACCGCCGCCGCCAGATCCAGCAACCGCGGCGTTTCGCCGAATGCCCGGCACGCCACCTGCACGTTGACGATCGTCAATGCATGGAATGCGACCGACCATAGCATCGCCCGGCCCAAAATATCCGGCCGGTCGCGGAAATGAAACACGACCTGGAGAAACCGCTTCAGCTTCTTGGGCACGCCCTGTTCGGGAAACCGCTCCAGGATCCGCATCGCGAATCGCTGCAGTGGCGCGAAAACCAAGACCGCCACCATGCCCGCGAACAGCGCCGCCATGGCGGCGAGAAACGCGCCGAGGTAGGGAGTCCCGCGCAGCGCGGGCCGCGCCAGCCCCGCGGCCACGCCGAGGCCGATCAGCGCGATAAAGCCGGTGAAGCGCTCCAGAAACACGGTGCCGAAGGCATCCGCCTGATTGTTCAGCGATCGGCCAAGCGAGTAGCTGCGCACCACGTCCCCCCCGACGTTGCCGGGCAGGAACGTGTTGAAGAAGTAGCCGACGACATACAGCCGCAGCAGCGACCCCATCGGCACCGCCTGCCCGCGCGCCCGCAGGAACAACCGCCATTTCCTGCAGCTCGTCCAGATCAGCGCGTAGGACAGCCCCAGCAATCCCAGCACCGGCAGCGCCTCGATGCGCGCGACCGCCATCCGCACCTCGCGCCAATCCAGCTTGCGGATGAGCAGCGCAACAGCGGCCGCGGCCACCGCGCCGCGAACGAGCCAGCGAAGCGCCGTGCGTTTCATGCCCGCCCTTGGTAGCGCCGGCGTTTCAGCCGCTGGCGAAAAGCGACCAGCGGCAGGCCCCAGCGCGAAGTCAGGAACCGCAGCAACGGACGGCGCAGAAGACCGACGCGGCCCAGCGCCATCAGCGCCGTCTCCAACCGCTCCAGCATTCGCTCGCGGAACGTCGCCGGCGGCGGAGGGCGATCGTAGCGTGGCGCGACGCCGCCGCGCGCAATTCGGCGCGCCGTGCGGAGATTCGCGGCCTGCCGCTTCTTGCGCGTATGATGGCGGTGCGTCCGGTAGGCGGGGTCGCCCGTCACATCCTTCCAGACCAGCGCGCCGGATTCCCGCGCGGCCGCCACGGCGGCCGCCCCCGCCGGCGTGCGGACGAGCAGACGCGAATGGGCTTTGAAAAGGTACTGGCCCCGCGCGTCGCGCGTCCAGGCATCGCTGACGGCCACATCGGCGAACTCCGCCGAACCGTCTATGCAGGTGCCGCAGCGGGGCGGGATGTAGAGGTACGTCAGGTAATTGATCGCCCCGTCCTTGAAATTGCTCTGGTGCAGCGGCACACGCGCGCCATCGCGCATCACGGCGCGAATCGCCCCGGGCCAGTCACCGTCGCGAAAACGGACGTCGCGAACGTCTTTGGGGTCGAGGCCGCGGGCCGCCAGCAGTTCCCGCACGACGTACGGCTCCAGGGCCGATGCGCAGAACAGGCCCACGATCAGCCGGATCCGCTCTCGTACCCAGGGCAACCGTTGCGCCGCCAGCCTCAATCCATGAATGTGGCACGGCAGCCCCGCCAGCGCGTAGCGGCCGGGCCGGTCGCGGACCTCGCGCAGGGCCGCGTTGAGCGGGATGACGATGTAGCGCGACTGCTGGCTGAACGCCAATTCCTCCCGTGTGCGCGCGATGAACGCCTCCGCGTGCCACGGCCGGTCGGGAATCATGCGCGTGACCACGCAGCCATCCACGGCGCCCCGCCGCAACTGGTCGGCCAGTAGCGCGGTGATGACGCCGCCGCCCGCGCCGCCGACGCGCAACGATTCGTCGCCCGCATGGCCGACGCCCGAGGCTTGCACATGGCCGTCAAAGTCGGGCGCCGGCTCACGGTGACCGAACGTCAGCGCGGTCAGATCGGCATACGAAAGCCGTCCCCCGGGACAGGTGCGGGAACACAACCCGCACCGCGTGCAGCGCGATTCGTCCAGGACGGGGAAAAAGGTTTCCGGGTCCACGGCCAGCGCATCGGCCGGGCAGACGCCGACGCAGGTGCCGCAACGCGTGCAGAGACGGCGGTCGGTAAAAGCGATACTGAGAATCGAGGGATCCGGAGCGCCCATGTGTGTGAGTTCAGCCGCGGCGGGCTGGCGCCGCTGCCGGCGAACGTAGCACGGACGGCCGGTTCTGGCCAGCGCAAGCCGGCGGGCTATGCGGCGATGCGCCCGTCGCACAGCGTCAGCGTGCGGTCGCAGCGCCCGGCGAGAGCGAGGTTGTGGGTGGTGAGCACCAGCGCAATATTGTCCTGACGCACGGACTTTTCAAAAAGATCGAAGATGGCCTCTCCCGTGGAACGGTCCAGGTTGCCGGTCGGCTCGTCCGCAATCAGCACCCGCGGACGGATGACGAGCGCCCGGGCGATGGCGACCCGCTGCATCTGACCGCCCGACAGTTCGCGGGGCCGATGGCGGGCACGGTCTTCCAGACCGACCGCCCGCAGCACCTTTTCGACCTCTTCTTCGACGGGGTGGCGCCCCAGAAACAGCAACGGCAGCGCCACATTCTCCGCCACCGTAAGCGTGGGGATCAGGTGGAATTGCTGAAAAACGAAACCAATCAGACCGCGGCGCACGGCGACCAGCGCCGGCTCCGGGAGTCCATCTACCCGGCGACCCGCAATCGTCAGCGTTCCCTCGGTCGGGGCGTCCAGCGCCGACAGCAGGTTGATGAGCGTCGTCTTTCCGGACCCCGACGGTCCGAGGATGCAGAGCGACTCGCCGGCCCGCACGTCCAGATCCACGCCGTCAAGCGCACGCACCGTCTCGCTGCCCCGCCGGTAATACTTTCGGAGCCCGCGCCCCCGGATCAGGTTCTCGCGTTCCATGTTATTCGCCGCTCCGTATCGCTTCGACCGGCCGCAGGCCGGCGGCGCGGCCGGCCGGCCAGATGCCGGCGAACAGCCCCAGCGCCACCGCCCCCAGAACGGTCGCACCCAGCAAGCCCGGCGTGATGTGCACGAGCGACTGCGTCACGCCGATACGCAATAACCGCCGCAGCGCGGCGTCCGTCATTCGCGCGCCGACGTACGCCAGAAAACAGCCCGTCATCGCGCCGGCCAGTGCGATCCACAGCGTCTCAATCCAGACGACCTGGAAGATCTGCCAGCGGCCCGCGCCGAGCGCCTTCAGCACGCCGATCTCGCCGGTGCGCTCATGCACGCTGGTTAGAATCGAGTTGATCACCCCGATCACGGCCACCAGCACCGCCACCAGCGCCACGGCGGCCACCATCGTCTGGGCCGTGCCCACCAGCGAGACCAGCGCTCCCTTGACTTGCTCGAGGCTGACCACCTGCACCTCGGGAATTGCCATCCAGCGGCCCTCGAATTCGCGCATCCGGATCGGATTGAACTCGCGGAGCTTGATGCCGATAATCGTCAATTCCCCCTCGCGCCCGAAGAGACGCTGCGCCGTGTCCAGCGGCAGGAATACAGTCCCGTCGTCCTGCGTGCCCGTGCGCTCCAGCACGCCCACCACGCGGAACTCGTGCAGTTCCGGTTCCACCTTTCCGGCGGGGACGATCGAAAGGTAATACGCATCGCCGACTTTGCGCTGCTCGTATTCGGCCGCCTCGAAACCCATGACGATTTCGTTGCGACTGTCGGGCGCGAACCAGCGCCCGCCGTCATAGCCCGTCCCGCGCTTCAGGGCCAGCCACGGCTTCATGTTCCGGAAGCTCTCGACCTCGACGCCCGACACGATCGCGAAGGCCGAGGCGCCGGCATCTCCCAGCGAAGAGCCCTGCTTTTCGGCGATCCCGATGAAGATGGGCGTGATCGCCGCGATGTCCGGATCGGTTCGAATCTGCTGCAACGCGCGTTGCGGCAGGTAGAGCAACCCGGTGCCGCCCTTGAGCATCATCGTCGCGGCCTCATAGGGGCAGCCCTTCGCCATGACCATCACCTGGAACCCCAGGCGCTCGATACTCCCGGCGATGGCCCGGCGATACCCCAGATTGAAACCGCCCAGGCTCACCGCGACAGCGGTTGCCAGGGCGACCCCGCCCACCGTCAAACCCGTGCGCACCGGGCGCCGCGTGAGATTCTTCCAGGCGAACGCCGCGTAGTTCATCGGGATCCCTCCCGGCGGAAGGAGATACGCGACCCGATGAATTCGTGGTCGTTGCCTTTAGCGATCCATTCGCCTTCCACCTCCGCCTCCGCGCCGACCCGTGACGGCAGGCGCGGAAAGTAATCGGACAACTCGACACGGATCGAACGGCCCTGGTCATCCCGCAGATAGACCCAACAGCCCGACGACGGACACTGCCGCTCGATGACGCCCCGCTGGAAGCCTTAGCCTGGCTGTGGCAGGTGAT
>CAYLTB010000031.1:0-23577 GCA_964386675.1 uncultured Verrucomicrobiota bacterium | reverse complement strand
CGGGTGCGGGCGAAAAACGCTCCGAGATCATTGCGGATATACTGGGCTTCCCGTTGCGCGCGCTCGTGGGTGGCGCGGGCATCGGTCAGCTTCCGCCGCTGTTCCGGCTGGAGGTCCGCCGCGGTGAGCCCAATGACCTCCGGGAGCACCTTGCTCCAGTCCGCTCCGGTGTCGCGCTCCATTTTGGCGACTTCCTTGAGCCGGTTGATGAAACTTCGCGCGAGCGCATTTTCCGTCGCCTCATTGGTTTGCTGCTGCGAGCGGCGCAGCGCCTCCGCGGCGCGCCGCTGCGCCTCCGCCGCGCGCTCCAGTTGCTCCCGCCGCTGCTCTGCCGTCTGCTGGCGGGCCGGCGGCGATTGCTGGGACTGCGAGGAGGAGGACGAGGAGGAGGATGAACTGGACGAGGAAGATGAGGAGCTGGAGGAGGACGAGCTGGACGACGAGGAGGAGGATGAAGACGAGGACGCGGAGGAAGCTTGCGAGGCCTCTGCCAAAGCCGCAGCGGCTTCCGCCATGGCGCGGGCGGCTTCGGCGCTCAACGCCATTTGCGCCGCCGTCCACGGCTGCAATTCTTCGGGATTGACCTGCGGGTTTCGCAGACCTTCCCGGATCATGTTTTCAATCTCCTTGGCCAACTCCATCGCCGCGGTCTCATTCATGCGCTCGGTCTGTTCGGAACGACCGGCTGCGGCCGCAGCTCGTTCATGGGCGAGCGCCTCATCGTCCAGCGACTTCAGCGCTTCACTTTCCGCCAACTGCATTTCTTCGCTGCGCAGCAATTCTTCCATGCGGCCCGCCAACTGCTCCATCAATTGTCGGACCAGTCGGGCGTGCTCCTCGGGGGACATGATGAAGACCTTGAACGGTCCGGCTAGGGTCGGTTCCCGGTCCGGCCGGTGATCGCTGGCCCATGCCCAGAGCGTGAGGACGCGGCCGGCGCCGGTGTCCAAGGCGGCGGGCGCCATCCGCCACGCGCCCTCGATCTTGCGATTCACGCCGGTGTCGTCCGTCGCGGACACCACCCGACCTTCGCCCAGGGGCGCTGCGGTTTCGAGATCGGCGTTGAGATCGTCCAAGCGCCATTTCCAGCCGGCCGCGGCCACTCCAAAGTCGTCGGTTGCGCGCACTTTCAATGGAATAACTTCGTCCGGCAAAATGGCCACGGCGCCGCGGATGCCTTCGATTTCGAGCGTGGGCGGGGCATCGGGGGTCAGACTCAACTCCAGCCGATAAGGCCGGGCATTGGTCAGACCGGCCTGATCCGCCCATGAAAATACCATGGCCGCGGTGTTCTCGGCGGAGGCCGGGTACCGCTCCACCCATTGCGCGCCCAGTTGCGCGTCGGTAGCGAACGTGTCCCGCTGGACGGTCAGCGGGACGCTCGGCGAGGATTCGCCGCCCACAAAGGCCGTCTGCAGTTCCCGCACGGAGCGGCCGATAAAAGAAACGCGCGCGTCCGGCAGCACGCCCAAGCGGCTGCGTTCGATGCGGCGCGTCTCCGCCTCGCGGCGCAAATAGGACGGCCATTCGATGCGCGCCTCCATGGCGATCAATTCCGGGCGAAGGGTCGGGATAATCTCGACCCGGCCGCGGTCGTCGCCGATGCGGATCGCCAGTGTGCCGTTGGATGTCTGGCCGGGGAACTGGAACCGGACCGTGCTATCGCTGACCCGCGCGCGGACAGCGCGCTGGCCGGCGATCCGGGCCACGCCCTCGGTGGGTTTCCACCGGGATTGCGGATCCAGACCGACAGAGATCTCGAACGGCTCGCCGTGCGCGATAATCAAGCGCGCCGGCAAGTCGGTGATCCGTGTGAAGGTGTAGCGTTCCACCTCCTCCGTGGGCCGGAGCCATCGGCGGGCGCTGCGCATGAGGGCTTCGGGCGCAAGGGCGAGGGCGATGCCGAGCAAGGCGCAGAGCAGCGTGAAGGCCCAACCATATCGGCGGACGGCCCGCTTCGGGGCCGCCTCGCGGAAATTATAGGCCCGCGCTTCCTCAGCAACCTGGCGCAGCGCGGCACGCACCAATGCCGGCGAGGCGCCCGTTCGTTCCGCGTCCTCCGCGGACAGTTCCACCGCGCCCAGCAGCCGGTCGCCCAGGCGGGGGTATCGTCGCTGGACCAACCGCGCGAGATCGCGGACATCGCGCCGCTTCCAGATCCAATGGCGGACCCACCAGACGGCGGAGAACGAAACCACCAGGCCGCCCCCGGCGGCCAGCAGCAGACGCAGCAGTCGCGGAGTGTCCACGAATCGGTCTAACAACGCCAGCAGGGCGAGTGTTCCGAGTGCGCCGGTCAACGCCGCGAGAATCGCGACGAGGGTCTCGATGCTGCGCAGCCGACGCTCAAAGGCGACGAGTTGCCGTGAGAGATCTTCAGGCAGGCGTTCCATTGTGCTCATACGCGCCCCAATCCTTTACGTCCGATCCAGTACACCGACAATACCGCCACGATCGCCGCCAGCCAGGCCGGGTGGCACCATAGCCGCAGACTCGCCTGCCGCGGCGCCGGCGGCGGCAGCGCGCGCAGCGCATCCAGTACCGCGTCCGCGTCTTCCACCGTTCCGAAACGGCCGCGCGTGATGGCCGCGATTTCCCGCAGCACTTCCGTCCGCGCGGGCCGCCCGACCTGCTCCAGCGTCGGTGCGCCGACCAGGAACCGAGTCTCCGCCATACGATCCGTCTCCAGACATCGAACTTCAAGCCGGAATTCCCCGCCCTCGCGCAACGCCGCACTGCCCTGATAGGCGGCCCAGGCGCCCTCAACGGGGCGCAGGAGGAAGCGCTGTTCCTCGCCGGACGGGGCGATCAGCCGCGTCTCCACGGTCGCCCGCGCCATCGGAAAGCCGGAAGCGTCGAGCGGTGTGGCTTGAACGGTCAGCCGATCGCCTTTCACCGGTGCTTCCGGCGCGTAGAAGAAGCGGATGCCTTCGGCATGGGCCATGCGCCGCTGGTGGGCCATCCAGCGGAAGACCTGGCCCCAGAAACGATAGTGATACAAATCCTCGACCCCGCGGCGCCAGCGCCAGGCCGAGTCAATGCCCATGTAAAGGACTTTTCCGCTTCCGGCTCGCTGGGCGACGATCAGCGGGATTCGTCCATACTCGTTGCGTGCCTGCGCGTGAACGGCCAGTACCTCGGTGCCCGGCTTCGCCTTCAGCGCTCCCGCATACCAGAAGAATCCGGGGAGGCCCGCCCAAATGCGGACGTTCTGCTCGGGCGAGGGCGCCAGCATCGTCAAGAGGTGGTCGCGCCCCAGCGCGGTCAGCGCCAGTCGGCCTTCGATCTGCAGCCCGTGGCCGCGGGGACGGTCGGGCTCCAATTCCACGGGAATCAGCGAACCCAGCGCGCTGTCGGCCAGCGTCACCCAACGGCCCGAGGGGCCGGGCAGAAACACCAGGCCGCTGGCCTGGGATTCGACGAGTTCTTTGAGCCATTGCGCCTGCTCCTCGGTCAGGCCCCCCTGGCCAATGCCGATGTCGCCGAGGAACACCACGTCATAGCGGGACAGCTCATCGCGGGTCCGCGGAAACGCCGGCAGATAACCGGGACCGCCGCCGGGCCGGAGGAAGGGGTGCAGGAGCACGGTCCGCACGTTGACGCCGCGATCGCGCATCGCCGCGTTGCGCAGATACCGATATTCCCACCGCGGTTCCGTCTCGACGATGAGCATCTGGATGACTTCGCGCCGAACGCCCATTCGAAACGACTGCACATTGTTGTCTTCCCGCGTTTCGTCGGGATGGGGGACGATCCGGATGGAGAACATCCGATCGCCTTCGCGGGAGGGCGCAAAACCGATCGCGGAGGAGACCTGGCCGAGCGCCGGCAGCATGACTTCTCGGCGCGCGCGCTCAATGCCTTCTTCCAGCAACACCACGTTCACGCGCGCGGGATCGTTCAGGTAGCTGCGCGCCGTGAACGGAATGCTGACATATTCGTCGGCCAAGGCATACGCCGGCGCCCGCACGGCGGTCAATTCGATGTCCGGCAGTGGTCGTTCGGCGCCCACACCGATGGCGAAAACCGGAACATCGGCCGCGGCGAGTCGGCTGGCCGCCAGTACGGGCGACGGTCCCAGATTCCAGTCGCCGTCGCCGATGACCAGCACGGCGCGCGGCTGCGCGCCCTCGCGGGCCAATCGGTCCAACGGTTCATGCAGGTCGGTGCCGTCGATTTCCGGTTGTCCCTCGGCGGGCGGAGCGGGGAACTCCTCGAATCGCAACTGGTATCGGGTTCCCAGCACCTTCCAGCGCGGATCCTCCAGGTTGCGGAATTGGGCTACCCAATCGGCGCGCGTCTGAATTTCCTGTCCGGGAATCAGCACGTCCTTGGTCGCCATGCTGCCGGATCGGTCCACCAGCACGGCGACCGGCGGCCGTTCGTTCTCGCGCAGTCTCCGCGTTCGTTCGGGCTTGAAGAGCGTGAACGCCACCATGCCTGCCGCCAGCCCGCGAACGAGTTCGACCCACAACTCCGCCGGTCGCCGTCCGCCCCGCCGGTACTGGCGAATGGAGAAGAGCGCTGACAGGACCAACAACAGCGCGCCGACCGCGATGCGCGAGGGGGAGAAATCGAATGTCCAGAAGGCGTTCATGCGTTGCGCTCCCGCGCGCCCTCCCGCGTGGCGCCGTGGGCGGCTGCGCTGAAATCGAGCAGCGCCAACGCCGATTCCGTCAACAGCAACAGTGCAGCCAAGAACAGGAACGGCAGCGACGCCTCGCTGAAGAGATTCTCCCGGCCGGCCGGATCTTCCGGCACGTACACGGACACCCCAGGCAATAGGGCACGCAGTTCCGCCGCGGACAACTCCTCCGTCAGATCCTCTTCGACGGGACGATTGCGCGCCACCCACCGTCCGCCCGATCGGTATACGCCCGCGTGCACCCGAGGGTCGCGCGGGGTCTCGACGCCGACCGTTTCCCAGACCGCTTCGGTCTCGCCCGGCATCGGCTCGCCCAGCCGCGACAGGCGGATATCGCTGAGTCGGCGCGAGCCCTCCTCGCGGATACGCCAGAGGGCGGGAACCCAAATACGGCCGTCCGTCAGCCCGGACCAGAGCGGCAACGGCAAGGTCGCCAGCAGATACAACCGGCCCGCACCCCGGTCCGCGCGGCCCAGCAGAATCTCGCCGTCGTTGAAACTGGCCACCGGGAACATTTCCCCGCCGCCCGCGAGCATCGGTACGCGCCGCCGCAGCACCGGCGCCTCGGCCAGCGGCAGCGCAGGGCCTTCTGCCGAGCGCGCAAAGGGACCGGAGAGCGGTTCCCAGCGGAGGATGCGGAACGGACGGTCGGCGTCCGCCGACTCCTCCGTCTTCCACTGCCATAGAGGCGCTTCGCCGGTCGCGGCGGCGACCGCGCCTTCGTCTTCGGCCGGCAGCGCCAGCACGCTGCCGCCGTCAGCCAGAAACGCTTCGAGGGCTTGCGCCGCGTCGCCGGTCGGCGCCGGTCCCTGCCAGATCACCAGGCCGGCATCGGCCAGCGAAGGAACGCCGGAATCCGGCCAGGCATGGACGATCGGCGGTTGGCCGGGCGTCGCGGGGAACGTCGCCTGGATTCGCCGCAACAAGCGCGACTCTCCGATGTTCGTCCACACCGTCCCCGCGGGACCGCGGCCATAGACAAAATAGGCGTCATTGTCGCGTACATTCTCGTCGGCCGGCAGCTCGATCCATCCCCAGCCGGTCGAATCGCCGGGCGGCGGCAGGCGCAGCGTGTTTTCCGTGACCGGTGAATCGGCGGGCAACGGCAGCAGCGTGCGTTCCCCGTTCAGCACGCGGATCGCGGGCACGGGTTCGCCGCCGGGGGCGGGATGCGTGAGGGCGTGCAGCAGTTCATACTCGCCGCCGGCCACCGGCAGCCGCCGCACCTCTCGCGTCTGCAGCGAAAGGTTGTCGCCGACGCGCCCCTGAACGACCAGCAGTTTCACCCGCACGGCCGGTGAGAGAGCAGCCAGCCGTGCCGCGATACCCGGCCATGCGGCGCTGCCGGGCTTCCAGTTCGAGGCCTGGCCGTCGGTGACTACCCAGATCTCGGCCCGGCCCGGCTTGTTGAGCGCCAGCCAGGACAGGGCGGACTCGAACAGCGAGGCGCCGTCGGCCGCCGTGTCCGTCGGCCCCGCTCGACTCAGCGCCGGCAGCGCGGCCAGGTTGGCGACCTCCGCCGGATCGGTCAACGCCGACTCAATCAGCACGATGCGGCTGCCGCGCGCGGTTTCTGAGGGCACACCGGCGACCAGCGCCAGGCCATGCTCGCGACGAGTGGACCCGCGCCGGGGATCTATGCGTTCCATGCTCGCCGACCGGTCGAGCAGCACGAGGATCGCGTCCGGCGCTCCGGCGAGACTCGCCCCGAGACGGCCGCCGAGCATCGGCCGGGTCATGGCCAGCGCGATCAGCATCAACGCCAGCGCGCGGCAGGCAAGGATGATGTAGTGGCGAAGCCGCGAGCGGCGCATCGCGCTGCGCGTCACGCGCCGCAGGAAATACATGGCGCCCCAGCGCACCGAACGGTAGCGCAGTCGGTTCAGCAGATGGATGATGATCGGCGCGGCGGCCGCCAGCAGGCCCCAGAGCATCCATGGTTGCAAGAACGTCACGGCGTCGCGCCTCCTCCGCCGCCGGCCCGCTGCCGTTGCAGCAGGAACGAAGTCAGTGCTCGCTCATAGCCGTCCTCGACCGGTGCAACCCGATAGTCGGCGCCGAACTCGCGCGCGCCGCGTTTGATAGCTTCGAGGTAACCGGCCACTTCGCGGCGGTAGGCCTCGCCGATAATCGCCGGATCGGTGACCAGATGGTCCGGTCCCTCGAGGTCCACAAAGCGGATAGGACGGTCGAAGGGGAACCGGATCTCGTCCCGGTCCAGCACGTGGAACAAGGCCAGGTCGTGGCGGCGAAACCGCATGTGCTGGAATGAAGGCAAGAGCCGTTCGGGCTCTTCGAAGAAGTCCGAAACCACGACGACCAACGCTCGGGCGCGCACTTTCTCGGCGACGCGGTGAAGGGCGTCCGTCAAGTTCACCTCGCCGGCCGGGCTCGTCTCCATCAACGTATCCAGCAGCGCGCCGAGATGGATGGGCGAGCGGCGCGCCGGGATTTCCAGTTCGCCGCCGGGTCGAACCAGCGTCAGACCCACCGCATCGCCCTGCTGGATCAGTAGGTAGGCGAGCGTCGCCGCTAGACGGCGCGAAAACTCGAACTTCGACCCGCCGGGCCCGGCATAGGCCATGGAGCCGCTCGTGTCGAGCACGATCATGCAGCGCAGGTTGGTGTCCGCCTCGAACTCCTTCATGTAGAAGCGGTCGGTGCGGGCCAGCACGCGCCAGTCCAGGTGGCGCAGGTCGTCGCCGGGCACGTACTTGCGGTATTCGGCGAATTCGACGCTGGAACCGCGCGTCGCGCTGCGGTGTACGCCGGTGACCGAGCCGATCATCGGCTGCCGCGCGTAGAGGGTCAGGCGCGAGAGCCGGGACAGCACGCGGGCATCCAGCAGTTCCCGGTGGTCGGTGCGGGCCACGGATTATTGCTCCCGGAACTTCTCCAACAGGTCCGCAATGACGCGGCGGCTGTTGACGCCCTCGGATTCCGCGTGAAAGTTGGTCAAAATGCGGTGCGTGAGCACCGGTTCGGCCACGGCTTCGACGTCCTCGACCTGCGCCAGGTAACTGCCGCGCAGCACGGCGTGGGCTTTGGCGCCGAGCACCAGGTACTGCACCGCTCGGGGGCCCGCGCCCCACTGCACCCACGACTTGACCCATTCGGGCGCCGTCTCATCGCCGGGCCGCGAACCGCGGACGATCCGCACGGCCATCTCGTACACGTGGTCGGGCACCGGGACGCGGCGCACGACTTGCTGCAGGGCGAGGATTTCAGGCCCGCTGAGGACGGGCGACAACTTCGGGAAAGCGCCGCCCGTCGTTTCGCGCGCAATGCGCAGCTCCTCGGCCGCGGTCGGATAGTCCACGTGGATCAGGAACATGAACCGGTCGAGCTGCGCCTCGGGCAGCGGGTAGGTGCCTTCCTGCTCAATCGGATTTTGCGTGGCCAGCACGAAAAACGGGAGGTCCAGCGCGAAGGTGTGCGCGCCGGCGTTGACGTGGTACTCCTGCATCGCCTGCAGCAGCGCGGCCTGCGTCTTCGGCGGCGTGCGGTTGATTTCGTCCGCGAGCACGATGTTTGCGAAGATGGGGCCCTTGACGAACTCGAAGGAACGGCGGCCGGGCTGGTCGCTTTCCTGTAGAATGTCGGTGCCCGTGATGTCCGAGGGCATCAGATCCGGCGTGAACTGGATTCGGCTGAACTTCAACGAGAGCAGTTCGCTCAACGTCGAGATCAGCAGCGTCTTCGCCAGGCCCGGCACGCCCATCAAGAGCGCGTGGCCGCGCGCGAACAGGCAGATCAACAACTGGTCAATGACGCGCTCCTGGCCGATGATCACGCGCGCCAGTTCCTGCTTGAGGCGGCCGTGCGCTTCGTGTAAACGTTCAATGGCGGCGACGTCGGCGTCCGTAGCCGCCGGCACGTTCTTGCTCTCATCCTTCATGGGCGATTCTCCCGTGTAAAAAATTGCATACTGCAACAGGCGCCCGCCGCGGGCAACTCTAATTGGCGATCATTGGCGACGGACCTTGCAGTACTACTGTTCCGCGGCCGTGACGGTTATCATCGGATCAAGGCGCGCCGGCAGACCGCGGCGAGTCCCGCGCGGCATCGCGCTGGATTTCCAGCAGCGCGCGCTGCTCCAGATCCGCGCGGTTCGGCCCGTCGGACGGAAGGTTTTCCGACGCCGCCGGGGCGGGCCTGGCCAACACGCGGGCCTCCAGCCGCGCCTGCGCCGACGCCGCGGCGGCGAGCCGACGGTGCAAAACGCGACCCTCCGCCCAGCGGGCGAACGCGCTGCGGCTCGCCGGGTCGGAGCGCGCCACCGCGGCCAGATAGCCCGCGTATTCTACCACGACGGCGCGAAACTCGGCGCCGCGCCCATACTGGAGCCGAACGACCGAGCCGTGCAGGCGCCGGGCCGCTGCCCGCGCCCAAGGCTCCGCGCGGTGCTGCGCGAGCAACTCCAGCGGAAGGCGCGCTGGCAGTGTGTCGGGCGCGCCCGGCGGCAGGTCCGCTCGTCGCAGTATCAGCGTGTCCCGCAGCGCGCGCAGGTCGCCGGCGGTCGCCGGGGCAAACTGCGACTGCCGCGCGCGCAGCGCGGCGAGCCAGAGCTCCCACTCGATCTCAAGAGCTCGCTCGTTCCCCGGAAACCCCAACCGCTCCGCCAGGAACGCCGCGTCGTCCGCGTCTCCCGCCGCCCAGCGACGAAACAGTCCTTCCATGATTTCCGGGAAGTCCCTGCGGGATTTGAGCCAGGCGACCGCCGCGGCGGCGTATGCCTTTTCCAACGCAGCGCCGGGTCCCGGCGGTCGGGGCGTGAGCAGCCGGACGAGCGACAGGCAACGGCCCGCATCCCACTCGCGCAGCACCTCCCGCCGTCCCAGTGCCCGGGCGCCGGGCAGCAATTGCCGCGCCACACCGGCAGCCCACCAGCCGGCGACGCGGGCCGGTCGCGCGCGGCGATGGTCGGGCGTCTGAAGGGCCTGCGCGTAACGGGAAAGCAACAGCAGTGAGAAGGCATCCAGAACATCCGCCGGGTCCGTCGCGGCCGAGTTGGTGATCAAGATGCGCTGGCTCCAGCCGCCAAGGTCCTCGAATTCCCGGATGCGGACCTGTCCCTCCAGCAGGGACGGATCCTCAGCGATGTGAAACTCGAGCGGCGCGGCACGGTGGGTCGGCAAGGGATTTCCGACAAACTGCGCCAGCCGATCCGCAAAATCCTCCGCCCAGATCAATAATTCGATCAGTTCGCCGGGATTGGCGCCGATGGCCGCGAATCGCTGCGTCCGGCTCCACATGACGCGTCGTGACGGGGGGGGCTGTACGGAGGTTGCAGGGGCCGGCTCCGGCGTACCGGCAGGCGGCGGAAGGTCGGGCGGCTGTGCAGAGACGATCGAGGAAACGGCGAAGAGCCAGAGTGCTGCCGGGCGCCGCGTCATCGCATCCTGTTCAGAGTCCCAGTCCCAATACGTCGCGCATCGTGTACAACCCGGGCGCGCGGCCCGCGATCCATTGCGCGGCTCGCAGCGCTCCGAGCGCGAACGTGTCGCGGTTTGTGGCGCGGTGCGTGAGTTCCAGGCACTCGCCGTCGGCGGCGAAAAGCACGCTGTGGTCGCCCACAAAGTCGCCGCCGCGAATGGCGTGGTAGCCGATTTGCCGTTCAGGCCGCGCGCCGGTCTGTCCGGAGCGTCCGTGAGCCGCGACGGCGTCGGCATCCCAGCCATAACCCGCGGCCGCCGCGCGGCCCAGCGCCAGCGCGGTGCCGCTGGGGGCGTCTTTTTTGAGGCGATGGTGCCGTTCGATGACCTCGATGTCATACCCCTTGGCTTTCAGCGTTCGAGCGGCGCGTTCGACCAGGTCGAGCAGCAGATTGACGCCGAGGCTCATGTTGGGCGACCAGACGATGGGTATCACGCGCGCCGCTTCGGTAATCGCCGCCTGTTGCGCATCGGTCAGACCCGTGGTGCCGATCACGAGCGGTCTGCCCCACTGCGCACAACGCGGAGCGTTGCCGGCCGTGCCGTGCGGACCGCTGAAATCCACGACGACGTCGGCCGACGGAGCGACCGCGGCCAGGTCGCTGCCGATGACGATGCCGAGATCGCCGACGCCTGCCGCGCGGCCTGCATCCTGGCCGCGCTCCGGAGCATCCCACAAGTCCACCGCGCCCGCGAGCACAGCGTCCGGCGCGGCTCCCCGCGCCAGGCAACGGATGAGCGTCTTGCCCATCCGCCCCGCCGCACCCACAATGACCATTCGTAGCACCATGATTCGATTCTCCGGTCCTGACAGAACCCCGCCGGTCAAAGGACTTCCAGCGTCCGAAGCGTCGCCGCCAGGCGCTCCCGCGACGCCGGCGAGATCGGCACCAGCGGCAGTCGGAGGACCTCCTCGATGCGGCCCGCCATCGCCAGCGCGGCCTTGACCGGCTGCGGATTGGTCTCGATGAACAGGTCCTTGAACACGGGTGTCCACCGTTCGTGCAGTGCGCGCGCCTCGTCCCAGCGGTGTTCGCCGGCGGCGCGGACCAGGTCGCGGACGGCGCGCGGTATGATGTTGGAGGCCACGCTGACGACGCCGATGGCGCCCGCCTCCATCATGGGCAGGGTCAGTGCGTCATCGCCGGAGAGCACTTCGATACGGCAGGCCTCGCGGATGCGTGCCACCCGTTCGACGCTGCCACCGGCTTCCTTGATCGCGACAATCATCGGGTGTCGAGCCAGTTGCGCCACCGTTTTGACGGAGATCTCGCAGGCGGTCCGACCGGGCACATTGTACAACATCACCGGCAGGCCGAGATCGGCAACCGCTGAAAAATGGGCCAACAGTCCGGCCTGGGTGGGCTTGTTATAATAGGGAGTGACTTGCAACGTCGCGGTCGCGCCGACATCCCGGGCCCGGCGCGTCAACTCGATGGCCTCTTGCGTGGAGTTGCTGCCGGTTCCGGCGATGACGGGCACGCGGCCGCGCGCCGCCGCGACGGTCTCGGCGACAACTTGGATGTGCTCTTCGTAATCCAAGGTGGGGGATTCGCCGGTTGTTCCGACCGGCACCAGCCCGTCAATACCCTCGGCGATTTGGAACTCGACCAACTCCCGCAACCGCGGCAAATCCAGCTTCCCGTCTTTTTTGAACGGCGTCACCAACGCCGTATAGGCGCCTGCAAACATGCATTCCCTTCTGCCGGCTTGTGGCCGGGCGAAAACACGCGGCCATCATCGCAAACCCGCGCAGAAATGCAAGGCGGAGCTCATCCGGCGACGGGAGCGATCGGTCCCGATACGTATGGCGCTTTGCCGGTGCGCTGGTCGTATAGATGCGGCCGCCGGCGAACCTGGAGACGGACAAGACTCAACGACCGTCCCACCGCGTGACCCTGCGCACTTCGCGCGTCTGCGTAGTGGCTGACCGCTCTGGTTGTTGCCCTGGCATTTCAAGAGGATAACAGTGCGGTCAGGGGCGGCAATGACATTTCCGCAGTGAATTCAGCGCTGTCCGCGCGCGCAAATCGCATCCCGTCAGGGGGGCGCCGCACCGGCATACCGCCGGCGGCATTCGGCGAGCGATTCCAGCGTGCCGATGTCGTGGATCGCGCCGCGCGCGCGAACGGCGCGGACTTCGACGCGGGGAACGAGCCATTCGATGAAGAGGCCCGGGGAGTCCGCCGAACGCCCCGTCGCCAGGTACTCCGGTAGGCGCTCGGTCGTTGCGCGGTCGAGACAATAGAGCGGCGGAACCGCCCAGCAAGACTTCGGATCGGCGGGCTTTTCCCGGAAGGCGACCACGCGGTCCGCCGCATCCAGTTCCGCAATACCGGTCCGCCGCTGCCGTGCCGGATCCTTCACCTCGTGCACGCAGACCCAGACACCGGGCGAGCGGCGAAACGCGCCGACCAGATCGCCCATTGGGAAATCGAACAGGTTGTCCGCCGCCGCCACCAGCAGGTCGACGGCCCCGCCGGATCGTTCCAGCGCGAACAGGAGGTCGCCGATCGCGCCGCGGCGGTTTTCCGGCCGCGTGCTGCCGTCGTCGAGCACCCGAACGCCGGGATCGCCGCGCTGCCCGGCCCATTCCTCGAACTGTCGGACGAAACGGCGGTTGCTGACCAGCACGCACTCGTCATGGGGCAGTAGGCCGCGGATCTGGTCGAGCAGCCGGTCCAGGATGCTGCGTCCACCGACGTCCAGCAGCGGCTTGGGATAATGCTCGGTTAGCGGGTAGAGTCGTGTCGCATAACCAGCGGCCAGAATGATAGCCTTCATCGAGCGCCCTCTCCGGTCGAGCAGACGGTGAACGAGGCTTGACGCGCCGCTTCCGGGCGGCGTCGGGCATAGGCCTCCGCGGCGGCGGCCGCCGCCGCGCGCAGACGATCCGGCTCGCCGAAGGCGATGCACGAACCGCGAAATCCCGCGCCGCTGAAGCGCGCTCCCCAGACACCGGGCTGGGCGTTGAGTAGCTCCTGCAAATCGGCGAGGGGCGGGCTGCCGCACTCGTAGTTGCGCAACGAGCTCAGCCCCGACTCTCGTACCTGTGCACCGAAGCGCGAAAGGTCGCCGGAGCGCCACGCTGCGACGCCTGCACTGACGCGCGCGGATTCGCTGAAGAAGTGATCGGCGCGACGGGCCAGCCGCGCCGGAAGTCGCTCCCGATGCGCGTCGTATTCCTCGGGGCTCACCTCCGACAGCCGCGGGGGCGCATGGGGACGGCCGACGGCCTGGAGCAAGCGCCGAGCGGCTTCCTCACACTCGGCGACGCGGCGGTTGTAGTCGGTGCCCGTCAGGGCGCGCGTCAGGCCGGAAAATGCGATCAGGATGCCTATTCGCGGCGCGCCCGGGGGCAGCGTTGCCAGCGTGACGCCCGGCGGAAGCCCCCCCGCTGCCGGCGGCAACGGAGTAGCCGCGGCGGCGAAAGCGCGGCAGTCGATGACGGTCAGGTGGTTCCGACGCGAGCACAGAATCGCGGTCTGATCGAGAATGCCATTGCGCAGGCCCAGATAGTCGTTTTCGATGCGCTGATCGAGCCGGATGTTCTCTGCCGCGGAAACCCGGCGGTCATTGGCCGCCTCGAGCGCGAGCAGACAGGCGAGCCCCAGTGCGGAGGAGGAACTGACGCCCATCTCGGCGAACTCACCATGGATCGCGCCGACCAGACCGCGGGCGAGGGGACCCGTGTCCCGCAGGGCGCGCGCGGCGCCGCGCGCATAATTACCCCAATCGCCCGGAATGCGGTCCGGGATCGCGTCCAGGTCAAACGCGACTTCACCCGGGAACGTCAGGCTGACCAGGCGGACTCGCGGTTCGCGGCGCGGGACATAAGCCAAGGTTACGGCCCGGTCGAGCGCCAGCGCGGTGACCGTTCCCTGCTGGTGGTCCATATGGGCACCCAGCGGACAGACCCGATAGGGCGTCGCGATCCAGCCTATGTCCGACTCCGAGACGCCGAACTGCCGACGCAGCGTCTCGGACAGCCGTTCGCGAATCTCGGGGCCGGGCCGGTGATCGAGTCCGGTCATGCGATGGCCGTACGGAGCTCTTTTTCGATGTCTGCCTGCCAGGCCAGCGACCAGACCGCGACTCGCCCCGGCCGAAACTGATGCCGGCCCAGCAGCAGCCGCAACACGTTCTTCTTCGCATCGGTTTCACGGTACTGGAAATCCCGGAAGCCGGCGGCGGGAACGGTGCGCTTTGTCTTCGCATTCCAGGTGTTCGGCGTGATGTCGCTCCATTCCGACCGCGCGGCGCACTGCAGCAGGATCTGCCGGACTTCAACCACCGCGAGCGGGGTCCGATTCTTCTTCTCGAAGAGGGCGTAGCACACCGCCTCGTCTGCGCCGAAACCGATTTCCACATTGTAAGCCCCGGTGGCCTGGACGAATCTGAGGCAGGAGGCCGCGTTCGCGCGGCCGGGCAGGCGCGGTCCGTCGGGCCGCGTGCCGAGCGGCGTCCCGAACAGCGAAATTACCTCGGCGGGCGTTCGTTCAAATATTTCGTAAAGACGTGCCATGGCTTGGTTCCTTCAAAGGGCGGGAATCGCCCGAACGACGGGGTTCGTCCGCGCCCGTAGCAGCAGCGTAGCAAAACGGCGGCCGGCCGCCAATCCGCATTGACATGCGGCGGGCGCGCCGTATAGTGCCCCGGTTTTCCGCCGGAGACGCGCAAGCCAACGTAGCTCAGCTGGCAGAGCATCGCATTCGTAATGCGACGGTCGTCGGTTCGAATCCGACCGTTGGCTCCGCCCGGCGATCAGGGGGGCGGCTGCGGGTCGGCGGGAATGCGAAACAGCACTTCGTTCGTCCGGGCCAGTCCCTGTTGATGGGCCAGCGTCTCGACGAAGCGGGCGTCCTGCTCGAACCGCGCGAGATTCTTCTGCAGCAGGTTGAGGCGGTCGTTTTCCATGACCACGGCCTGCTGCGCCTCCGCCCGTTTATGCTGCAGTTTCCGATACTCTGTCCATTTCGGCAGGAATACGCTGACCGACAGGACCAGCCCGCCGAGAACCACGGCGACGAGCGCGATGCGACGGATCGTGAGCCAGACGTTCATGGCGCCATTCCGGACGGATTTGCGATCTGCTCGCGCTCCAGGGCCTCATAGCGGTCAATCACGCGCCGAACATACGCGCGTTTTTCACGATAGGTGCCGGGGAAGAAACTGCCCTTGAAGCCGGCCAGGATCAGGTTGCGGAATTGATGGCGATCGGGCGCGAGGTGGCGAGCCACGAGTTCCAGTTCGCGGGTGACGGTGGTGTTGGAGACGAGCCGGTTATCGGTGCAGATGCTGACCGAAAGTTCCCCCTCGATCATGCGCTTCACGGGGTGGTCTTCGGGGCGTTCGATGGACGGCGTGGTCTGCAGGTTGCTCGTCAGACAGACTTCGAGCGTGATCCGCTCGCTGGCGACATAGTCGGAGAGTCGCGCGACATAGCCGACCGGGTCGTCGATGTCCGGATCCTGCACCAGGTCGGTGGCGAACAGGAACGTGCCGTGCCCGATCCGATTGGCGTGGCAGTCGGTGATGGCCTGGAAGATGGACTCCGGCCCGTAAGCCTCGCCCGCGTGGACGGTCTTCTTCAGAAAATGTGAGTGGCAGTACTGGTAGGCGGCGCGGTGGACCGCGGCGGGATAGCCGGCCTCCTCGCCGGCGAGATCGAATCCGACGATGGGCAGCCCTTCGCGGTCCCGCAGGTCCACCGCGGCTCGCGCCATCTCGAGCGACGCCACGGCGAACACCTCCTTGCGCGGCGCGTGGCGCAAGACGTCCAGCAATCGGCGGTAGTAGGCGCTCATGCGCGCGTTGAAACTGCGTAGGGCGCAGACAATGATGCCGTACTCGAACGGGATGTCGCCATCCCGCCGCACGGCCGGACTCGCGTTGTGGGCGCGCTTGGCGCGATCCAAGCCGCGCGCCACGGCCGCCAGCACCTCGCGCGTGGAAAACTGGTGATCGCTGTGCAATTGGGGCGCAAAACGCACCTCGATGTAGCGGACCCCCTCGGCAAGATTGTCCTCCGCCAGTTCAAAGGCGACCCGTTCCAGCGCCTCCGGATTACGCAGCACCGCGCAGGTGTAGGCAAACCCGCGCAGGTAATCCGGCAGGTCGGCATACTGCTCCTTGAAGACCAGTTCCCGCAGCCCGGCTTCCTCGTACGAGGGCAGTTCCACCCCCTGCGCGCGCGCCAGCTCGATCAACGTCGGCACCCGCAGCGAACCGTCCAGGTGCAAGTGGAGATCCGTCTTCGGGATACGGCGGATAAAGTCGCGGGTGATCGTCGTACTCATCGGCGGCTAATCTAATCGGCCGTCGCCGACATGCAATCTTCAATTACGGACGGCAGGCCGATCGGCATTCGCCGCACGAAATGCGCGGACGATCTCCGCCGGCGCGGTGCCCGGGGTCAGGGTCCGTCGGAACGCGTCCGATTGCACGGCGCGGGCGATAATCGCGAGCGCGCGCAGGTGCGACGCCGGCGGCAGCGCGGAGTCGCTGACGAGCGTGAAGACCACCCGGCGCGGAGCGACAACGCCGTTCAATGAAAAGCCTTCGCGGCAGATCGCCACGAAGACGCGCGACTCGCCGAAGCCCATTTCATGGCCGTGCAGAAGCGCGATGTCGGGCGTCAGAGCACTGGCTTCCTGACCCGCGAGGCGCCGCGCGGCTTCGACGGCGCGGGCGTGATCCCCCATCACGGTGGCCAACAGATCCGACAACGTTCGCTCGATGTCGCCGCCGGGTACATCCGTGCGCACGGCCGCCGGCGACAGCAATCGTTCACTGTCGGAGTTCGTCGCGGCGTCGAAATTCAAAGCGGCGTCGGCGCCCTCTTCGGGAAGGGGGGGATACAGCAGCAGGAAGTCCGTTTCGGGGAACGTGTCGGCCACGCGCGGAGGCAAGCGCTCGTCGCGAGGGCGCCAGCCCAGGCAGCCGGGGCGCGCCATGAGCACCAGCACGACGTCTTGCGCAGACGGCCGTACCGACGCGAGGGCCTCCGGCCAGGCCGTTTCCTCCGGCGTCGGATGCGCAATGACGGGACCGCCGCCCCGGGCCTTTGCGGCGACATCGCGCAGCCGTTGAATGCTTTCCGGCGGGGCGAAGAGGTGCAGTTCGGTCAGCGCGGCGATCTGGAGCGCGGCGCGCAGCATTTCGTCGAAACCGGGCGTATGCTCGAGGCCCAGCGGCGCGATGCAGAGCGCCCGGCGCAGCGAGCCGATCGGACGCCGGATGCGGGCCAGCACGAGCAGGGTTCGGGTGCGCTCGAGCACTTCGCGCGGCAGCCAGTGCAGGACGCTGACCGGCGACGCATAGCGGCGGCTCCAGCCCATGACGACCGCGGAAGCCCGGTATTCGCGGATCGCCCGGACAATGCCGCCGGCGATGGTCGTGTCGATCTCGGTCACGGGCACGACCGGCGCGCCGGCCGCGGCGGCGCGCGCGGCGGCGCGGCCCAGCGTTCGCTCCGCCGCCTCGAGGCGTTCTTCGATGCCGATGCCATCCTGGGCGACCGCCAGCGGGTATATTGGTTCGGTCGAACGACCGCGCAGCAACAGCGCCAGATCTACCAGCGCGTTCGCGGACTCCGGGTGCGCAAGCGGGACAATGACGCGCTGAACGCCGCGCGGCGTCGGCCGCGATATGGCCTCGCCGACCGCGAGCCGTTCGCCATGGCGATGTGTCATCCAGGGTCCGAGAATGCAGGTGGCCAGCATCATCAGGATCGTGCCGTTGAGGATATTGTCGTCGAACAGGCCCAACCGCACGCCGACCAGCACGGCCGCGAGCGTCGCCGCGGCCTGATTGACGGAGAGGCCGAACATCAAACCGCGCTCGTCGGCGGAATACCGCAGCGCGCGGCCACCCGCTTCGGCCGCCAGCCATTTGGTCGCCGTGACCGTGGCGATCATGAAGGCCGACATCGCCCAACTGCGCCATTGCAGCGCGACGGACAGATTGACTTTCATGCCGACCGAAATCAGGAAGAAGGGAATGAACAGTGCGTTGCCGACGAACTCGATGCGGTTCATCAGCGGGCTGCTGGCGGGCACGAGGCGATTGAGGGCGAGTCCCGCGAGGAACGCGCCGAGGATAGGCTCGACGCGACAGAGGTGGGCCAGGTACGACGTGGCGAACGCCGCGGCCAGCACGAAAAGGAATTCCGCGGTCTCGTCCGGCGCCGCCACGCGGAAAAACCAGTAGCCGATGCGCGGTAGCGCCCAGAGTCCGAAAAAGACCAGTACACCCAGCAGGGCCGCCTGCACGACCCAGAACCCGGCGCCGGGCGCCGCGGAGACGCTCTCAGCGATCACTGCCAGCACCAGCAGTGCGGCGGTGTCCGTCAGAATCGTGCCGCCGACCGTCGTGGCGACGACGCGATGGCGCATCAGGCCGAGTCGCGCGACCATCGGCAGCGGGATGAGCGTGTGCGAGGCGAACAGGCTGGCCAGCAGGATGCTCTGCGGCCAGGTGAGGCGGAACAGCGCCCGCGCGGCCAACGCGCCCAGCACTTGCGGAATGATGAACGTTAGAACGCCGAATACGATGCTGTCGCGGCGGTGTCGCGCAAACTCATTGAACTCGATTTCGAAGCCGGCCAGGAACATGAGGTAGAGCAGACCGACCTTGCCCAGCAACTGAAAGGTGCCATCGTCGGAGAACCATCCCAGCGCGTGCGGTCCGGCCAGCACGCCGGCGACAATCAGGCCGATCAATCCCGGCACTTTCAGGCGGGCAAAGAGCAGGGGGGCGATCAGCAGGATCAACAGGATCACCGCGAAGATCAGCACCGGGTCTTGTATTTGCCAGTTCATGGCTTGAAGGGCGTGACGCGCTCGCGCGCGATTCTAATCGCCGGCCTCTCTTTGCTCAATGGTGGTCTGCGCGGGCGGCGCGGTGACGGCCGCGGTGGAAAGCAGACCGCACGCCGCGGCGATGTCGGCGCCCCGGGACTTCCGGATGGTGGCGATGAAGCCGCGGCGGCGGAGCTCCGCCTGGAACGCCTCGATGCGGGCGCGGTCGGAGGGAACCAGGCCGGCCGCCGGCACGGCATTGAACGGGATCAGGTTGATGCGGCAGCGCAGCCCGCGCAAGAGCCCGGCCAGCGCGGCGGCGTGACGCGGCGTGTCGTTGAGGCCGGCCAACGGGATGTACTCGATCAGTATCCGCCGCTGGCCGCCGATTCGGGCCGCGCGCAGTTCAGCGAGGGTCTCGGCGATCGGATGCGCCGCCTCCGCCGGAACGAGGAGCCGACGCTCCTCCGGGAACGGCGAGTGCAGGCTGATCGCGATATGGCAGCGGCTCTCCGCAATCAGGCGGGAGAGCGCGGGCCGGATGCCGACCGTCGAGACCGTCAGGCGCGACGGACTCCTCGCATAGCCCCAGTCCGCCGTGAAGACTTCGAGACTGCGCAACACCGCCTCGATGTTGTCGAGGGGCTCGCCCATCCCCATGTAAACGACGTTCGTCACGCGGTCCCGCTCCGGCAAGGAAGCGAACTGGTTCAGAATTTCGCACGCTGTCAGGTTGCCGTGGAAGCCCTGCCGCCCGGTAGCGCAGAAACGGCAGGCGCGGCGGCAGCCGATCTGCGTCGAGAGGCACAGCGTGGCGCGCGCGCCGTCCGGAATGACGGCGGACTCGACGAAACGCCCTTCCCCCGCGGGGAAGAGGTATTTCAGCGTTCCGTCGCCGGACTCGGCCCGGCGGACGGGCGGCCGCCGGCCGATTTCGTATTCCGCGGCCAGCGCCTCGCGCGCGCGGCGCGGCAGGTTGGACAGGGCGGAGATGTGTTCCGCGTGCTTCGCGTAGAGCCAGTCGGCGAGCTGACGGGCGGCGTAGGCCGGCAGACCAACGAGGGCCGCGAGGGCCTCCAGTTCTGCCAGGCTCATTCCCAAAAGCGACTTCATGTCATGCGCCCCAGGCGATGGCCGCCAGCGCGATGCCGTTGAAGACGGCGTGCAGCGCGACCGCCGGCCAGAGGCTGCGCCCGCGCCATCGCAGCAGACCGGCGAAGAGTCCGAGCGCGCCCACGGGCACGGCGTACCGCGGCCCGTGAATCAGCCCAAACGCGGTTGCTGCGATCAGTGTTGCCACGGCCGGCGGCAGTCGGCGGCCCAGCGCGTCGGTCAGAAATCCCCGATACACGACCTCTTCGTAGAACGGGATGGCCAGCGCGATGGTGACGACACTCAGCCCGACGTG
This sequence comes from uncultured Verrucomicrobiota bacterium, assembly GCA_964386675.1. GTDB lineage: Bacteria > Verrucomicrobiota > Kiritimatiellia > PWTM01 > PWTM01 > CALGXT01. The sequence continues at coordinate 3,288 of CAYLTB010000031.1, read as the reverse complement.
CAGCGGGGTGTCGAGGCGGATGAAGCCCCGGATGAACTGGTCCTCCAGCGGCCGGCCGGTGATTCGTTGATACAGCCACTGGTAGGCGGCGCCGATCAGCAATACGGCGACCAGAGCGGCCAGCACCATGGCCGCCTCCCGCGCCGCCCCGCGAAGTCCACGGGGTGTCCGGTTCGGAAAGTAGTTCCGGCGCACGGGCGAGGCCAAGGCCCACCTCGCCGACGACGCCAGCAGGAGAGCGGCAACGGCCAGCGTCACGGGATGATAGACCGTAACCCCGAGCAGAAAGGGTGAGAACCCGATCCAGCCGGCGGTCAGCCACCCGCCCGGTCCGAGTTCTCCCCGGCGGCGCGTGAGCCACGCCCAGAGCGCCAGCAAGCCCGCCGCGGCCATCGCCCCGATTCCGAGGCCGATCGCGCGGATGCCAGGGGGAAGCGTCGCGGCGATCTCGCGAATATCGCCGGCGATCAGTTGGGAGCTGCGTCCGGTTCGGGTCGCGGCCTCCACGCGCAGCAGATGCGCCCGCATGCGCTCGCGGCGCGCGGATGCGTCCCCCTGCTCGGCTTGGGCGGCATATTCGGCATTCTCCAGCGCCCGCGTAGCCAGTGACCAGACCGCCTCGTAATTCCTCTGCCGGCGTCGTATCTCCGCCAACGCCATCACCGTCTCGAAATGGTCCGGAGAACGCGCCAGCAGGGCCTGCAGCAGGCGCTCGCCAAGTTCCGGGAAGCGTCGGGCGTCCGCGTTGCGGATCAACCATGCCGCCAGCGGGGCCGCCTTTTCATAGCCGCCTTCCAGGGATTCGATCGCAAGCTCCGCGGCGCGGCGCCATTGACCCGGTTCCACGGCGTATTCCCACGCCAGCAGCGCGAGGCACGCCGGCGACTGATCGCCGCCTCCGGAACGCAGCAGGCGCTCGGCTTCCGCGAGATCCCGTGGCAGGCCGATGCCGTACAGATGGAAGTAGCCGAGTTCCATCCGGCTGATGGCATCTCCCTCCGCTGCCTGGCGCTGCAACTCCGTCAGGCCTAACTTGAGCTTTGCCGCGAGATCGGGGGCCGACTCGAAAGCCCCGGCCAGTTCCGGCGGGTAGTTCCATTCGATTTCGAAACTCCGGTGGGGCGTTCCGGCGCCGCTGACCGTGAAGCGGCGCATGTACACCCGGTCCGGCGGCGATTCCGGTTGCGCCAGCTCCTCTGCGAACGCCGCAATGGAAGCCGCCATAAACAGCAGGCAGAGCGATGTGGTCCGGTTCATGGGGAATTCCCGATCGGCCCCGGTCCCTGCGGTTGCAGCCATGCGCGGGCGCGCGGCGCCATCGCGTTGAGCGCGATGAGGATCAGGGCGGCATAGACCAGCCGCAGCAGCAGCGGTTTTGAAAAACGGTTGCCGATGCGCAATCCGATGACCGAGCCAGCGAGAATGGCGGGCGAGAGCATCGCGGAGAGCGCCAGACCGTGCAGCACGGGGGCGCCGAAACTGCGGTAGAGCAGGGCCAGTTGAACCGGAACCAGGCACAGGAATGAGGCGAACAGGAAGCCGCGCGTGCTCCGGGCGTCCCAGTCGTGTGCCATCACCCAGAGCACCAGGGCCGGTCCGCCCATCGAAATGAGCCCGGCGCAGAAGCCGCTGGCCAGCAGGGCGGCCGCGTCCCATGCGGGATGCAGCCGGGGCCGGGGCCGGGGTCGCCACGCAATCTTCAGCAGCGTGAGCGCCAGCAGCGCAAGACCGACCCAGAACCGGATGGCCGCCGGAGACGCGTCGGCCAGATGGCGCAGGGCCCACAGGCCGGCCAGCAGGCCCGCCAGCCGGTAGGGCAGGGCGAGAGCCACCCGCCGCCAGGGCACCGCGTGGCGCAGCCCGTGCGCACCGCCGGCGGATTGAAGGGCGGTGGCCACGGACATCGCGGCCAGCACCGTCGGAAGCGGAATTCCGATCATCAGCAGCAGCGGTGTTGCGAACAGCGAAATGCCGAAGGCGATGGCGCCTTGCATCAGGGCCCCGAGAAAGAGAATCAGCGCCGACAGGGCAATGACGTGCGAATCCATCGCGGGCGCGCGATCATCCGAATACTCGGATGCCCTCCGCGTAGACGGCCACCGGATGGCACGCGAGATCGAAGGGGTCCCCGTTCCAGCAGACGAAGGAGGCCCATTTGCCCCGGTCGAGAGTGCCGAGGCGGTCGTCCATGCCCAGCAGCGCGGCGTTGATGCGGGTTACCGTTTCGAGCGCCCGATCCTTGGAGAGGCCGCAGCGGAGCAGCGAACGGCTTTGCTGGAGCAGCGCCCAGGAAGGCGTCACGGGGTGGTCCGTCATCAGGCCGAACTCGACGCCGGACTCGATGAGGTGCCGGGCGTTGCGCCAGTCCTTGTGCAGCAGTTCAACCTTGCTGGCCGAGGTCTCGACCGGACCGTAGACGACCGGTATGCGGCGGCGGCGCAACTCGCGAAATATTTCGGGGCGGTCCACACTCATCGCATGTTCAACGGACACGCGCAGGCCGAACTCGTCCACGAGCCGCAGGAGCGCGGCGATATCGTCAATCTTGTGGGCGTGGACGCGAAGCCGGACTCTTCCGCGGAGAATATCGCACAGGATGGAGTCTTCGGCGGTGAGGTCCGACGGTCCGTCGGCGGCGTTCTTGCCGGCCTTTCCGCCGCGTCCGGTCCGGCGGTCCAGTTTCGCTTTCAGATTGCGCAGTTTGCCGCGCAGCAGGGATACGGCACCCATCCGGGTGCTGGGGCGCGACCCCTTGCGATTCTGCGCGGCCATCGGGTTGTATCCGAGCGCGGCCTTGATTCCCGCCCGCGCGATCAGCGCCGCGCTGCTGTCGGGGGCGAGGTGCCGGACGACGGCGGACTGCCCGCTCAGCAGGTTGGCGCTGCCGGGCAGCACGCAGGAATAGACGGTGCCCCAGGCGACGCTGTGGGCGAAGGCCGGGTCGTCCATGTTGATCGAATCGAGCACGTCGGGCAGGGGCAGGATCGAGTCGAGGCTCTCGTTGGACTCGCCCTCGGCCGCCGGTTCGCCGAAGCGATGGATGCCGATGTGGCTGTGGGCGTCACCCTTCCCGGTCTGATCGACGGCCTTGAGGATGTTCACCCGGTCCATGGCCATGGAGAGCGCCTGGCGGACGCGGGCGTCCTGCCAGGGCTTGTTATCGAAGTTAAACCAGAAGCCGCCGTGGCCTTCCAACTGGAAGGCTTCGGTGCCCTTCGCGTCGAGCTTCGAGTGGGCATCGCTGTAGACCGTGCCGGAGAGCGACGAGAGGTCGAGGTCGCCGGCCTG
>CAYLTB010000030.1:0-24757 GCA_964386675.1 uncultured Verrucomicrobiota bacterium | reverse complement strand
CCGCGTACCAGATCTCCAGCACAGCGTTGACCGAATCAATCCACCGCCGCATCGTCACCGCGCTCCCGTTCTGCAGCACGACCACGACGTTCGGATTCGCCTTTGCAACCTCGAGGATCAGGTCCTCCTGCACCCCCGGCAGATCCAGGTTGTGGCGGTCGTGCCGCTCGCCCTCCGTCGTTTCCGGCTGGCCGATGATCTTGTCGCTCGAGTTGCCCATGAACATGAGCACGACATCCGAAGCTGCCGCAATCCGCACCGCCTCCGCGAATCCCTCGCGGCTCGGGTCCACCAGCTTGCAACCCTCGGCGTGGAGAATCTCGACGCCCGCCGGCGCGCGCGCCCGCAGACCCTCGATCGGCGTCACCGCCCGCGCATCGGCGCAGGTGTAACCGCCCAGCCGCGCCTTGTCCGCGCTGGGGCCGATGACCCCGATCTTCCGCACCGCAGCCGACAGCGGCAGCGCGCCGCCGTTCTTCAGCAGCACGAAGCTCTGCAGCGCCGCTTCCAGGGCCATCGCGCGATGCTCGGGACATTGGGTAATCGCCGGCGCAATCGTCTCATCCACATAGGGATTCTCGAAAAGGCCCAGCAGAAACTTGATGCGCAACACGCGGGCTACTGCCGCGTCCAGAAACCGGCGCTTGACCTTGCCCGACCGCACCAATTTCGGCAGCCAGTCGAGATAGCACAGCCGGGGATCCGGCGGCGGCCAACTGAGATCGGTGTCCAAACCGGCCTCGATGCACCATTTCGTGGACTGCTCGTAGCTCTCGGCCTGCGAATGCACGGCAAAGTTCTTCTGCACGTCGGTGTTGTCCGGCACAATGAAACCCTTGAAACCCCATTCCTTGCGGACGATGTCGGTCATGAGCCACCGGTTGTTGCTGCACGGAATGCCGTCAATCGCGGTGTGCGCGATCATCATGGAGTGCGTGCCCGCCTCCTGGACTGCGGCTTTGAAGGCCGGAAAGAAGATTTCGCGCAGGAGTCGTTCGGAAAAATGGACGGGATGGCTGTCGCGGCCGCCGTCGCCGACGAAGTTCGCTGCGAAGTGCTTGGGCGTCGCGACCACGCCGTAGCTCTGGAGCGTCTTGATGAAGGCCACGCCCATGCGCGCGGCCAGGTAGGGATCCTCGCCGTACGTCTCCTCCACGCGGCCGCACCGCGGATCGCGCCCCAGGTTCAGCGTCGGCGAGAAGCATTGGTTCAGCCCGCGGGCGCGCGTCTCCCTGCCGATGACGTGAACGACGCGCTCCATCAGCTCCGGGTTCCAGGTCGCCGCCATGCCGATGGATTGCGGAAACATGGTCGAACCGTGCGCTTTACAGCCGTGGACGCACTCGTCTTGAATCAGCAGCGGAATACCCAGCCGCGACTCCTCGAGCGCGTAGCGCTGGAGCGCGTTCGCAATCCTGGGGCTCATCGCCGGCGTCGCATGGCGCACCGCGACGCCCATCTGTCCGATTCCCCGGTCAATCATCCGCTTGCCGTTCTCGATCGCCTGCTCGTCGGTGTAATCATCAAGCCGGAGCTGGCTGATCGGGCAGGTGGAGACCAGTTGGCCGGCCTTCTCCTCAAGCGTCATGCGGCGGAGCAGGTCCGCGACACGGCGGGCGATCGGCAGCTTGGGATTCTTATAGGGCGGCACGGTCTTTTTTCCGTTCCTTTTCATGGGCGGTTCCTTTCAGTGTTGCTGTTCGCGGGCCGAAAGCCCCCAGAGGGCCACGGGGATTTCCGCGGGCGTTTTGACAATCAAATCTGCGCCGGGCAGCGGTTCGTCGCGCGCGATGCCGACAGCAAACATTCCGGCAGCCTTCGCGGCCTCGATGCCCGAGGCGGCATCCTCCACGACGACGCAGCGGCGCGGTTCGATCCCGAGCAGCCGCGCGCCGTTGAGAAAGATGTCCGGGGCGGGTTTGGCGCGTTTGAAGCCGTAGCCGTCCACAATGGCGTCAAACCAGGACGTGATCCCCAGCCGATCGAGAACCGCTCGGGCGTTCTTGCTGGAAGAGCCGAGCGCGATGCGGATGCCGCCCGTCTTCAGCGCATCGAGCAGCGCACGCGCGCCGGGCAATAGATCGGCGGGCGTCACCTGCTTGATCATCTCGACATAGGCCGCGTTTTTTCGCGCCGCGAGCTCGTCCATGTTGGCCGGCTTGACGGGCAAGTCCTCGACGATGATTTCCAGCGAGCGCATCCGGGGCACTCCGCGCAACCGCTCATTCTTGCGGCGGTCGAACGGCGCGCCAATTTCATCGGCAATCTGCTTCCAGGCCCGGTAATGGTACTCGGCCGTGTCCACCAGCACGCCGTCCAGATCAAAAATTGCGGCGGCGAAGGGCGTCAACTGGGTCTGCGGGGCGCTCATGTGACATGGGATCCCGGGTTCACTCGCGCGAGCGACGATGGTGCCGTGCGCGATACAGGTTGGCAAGTCTTTCCGACGCGCAGACCTCGCGCTGCACGCCGGCTGGAGCGCCACGCCCCTTCTGCGCCGGTGCGCGGACTGTCCCTGCGGTGGCCGAGCGCCCAGCCTCACCGTCCCGCGGGCTCATTCGGCACCGCACCCCCGACGGGCCATGGCCGTCGCGTACATCGCATCGGCCTTGTAACTCGATCGTACCCAGGGGCCGGCCTCGCACGCGGCAAAGCCCCGGCGCAGCGCCTCGGCGCGCAGGGCGGCGAATTCCGCGGGGGTCCAGTACCGCTGCACCGGCAACTGCGCGCGCGTGGGCTGAAGGTACTGGCCGATCGCCAGCAACTCGGTTCCCGCTGCGCGCAGGTCGTCCATGGCCGCGCACACTTCATCGTGCGACTCACCCAGCCCGACCATCAATGCCGATTTCGTCGGCAGTTCCGGCGCGAGTTCACGGACCACCCGCAGTGCCGACAACGATCGTTCGTAGGTCGAGCCCGACCGTGCGAACGGGGTCAATCGGCGCACGGTTTCCAGATTCAGACCGAAGACGACCGGCCGGGCGGCGACCAGCGTCTCGATCGCCGTTCGTTCCCCGCCGAAATCCGACGGCAGCACTTCCACCCGGCAATCGCTGGTCTTATGCCGGATGGCGCGCACCGTCTCCGCCATGGCCGCCGCGCCGCCATCCGGCAGGTCGTCGCGGGCGACCATCGTGATCACCACATAGCGCAAACCGAGCGCCGCAACGGCTTCCGCCACGCGCTCCGGTTCGGTGGGGTCGGGTTGCGCGGGGCGGCCCGCCGGCACACTACAAAAGCGGCAATTCCGGGTACACCGATCGCCCAGGATCATGAAGGTCGCCGTCCGCTCCCCCTGCCAGCACTCACGACGGTTAGGACAGCGCGCCTCTTCGCAAACGGTATGCAGGCGTCCCTGGCGCAAGGTCCGCGCCACCGGCCCATCCGATACAACCAACGGTTTTCGGAGCCAGGGCGGCTTGGCGCGGTTCGGCCGGGACGCCTCGAATGCGGGATCGAATGCGGGTGCCATGGGCGCGTCAGTCTGCCTCGGCCTTGAGCACGGCACGGTAGAGTAGGAAAGCCGGATCGGGCGCCGGAACGCGACCCGCGCCATCGCACCGGGCGCAGGCCTCCTCGCCCCGTCCGGTACCCCCGCAGGCCGGACATTTGCCCGTCCCATTGCACCCGGGACACGAAGCCTTTCGATTCCCCATCAGGGCCTTGTAGCCCGTGCCCCCGCAGGCCGGGCATTTTCGCGAACCCGTGCAGCGTTCGCAGGTCCCCGTCAACCGGCGGCCTCGCCCCTGGCACCAGGCGCACGGCCGGAATAACCCCTCCCAATCGCTCAAGGCGCGAGCCTCCGGAGAATCCGGGAACCGCGCCAGCAGCGCCTTTCGGGCGGCCTCCGCATCCGAAAGTTTCCCCAACCACACGCTGCCGAGCGCCAGCACTGCGAGTCCGCGCGCGCCTTCCGGATCGGCCGGCGCCGTAACCAGGCTTTCGCGGAGCCGTTCGAGCAGCAGCGCGTCCCGGGGATTTTTGCGCAGCCGCGCGAGCGTCTCGCCGACGGCGTTCGACGCCGGAACCTGGCCGGCGGCCGTCACCGCCAGCAACAGCAGCGCCCCGGGCAGGAGCCGAGGCCAGGCGGACCCGATAGACCGGAGACGGCGCATGACAGCAGGATTATACGGCTTTTCTGCCGAAACGCCATTCCCCAAAGCGCATTCCGCCGGCATCCGGGACCTGGTCGCTCTTTTCCGAACCCAACCTCCATTACGAATTGATTCTTCGGCGGCCGCTTATTAGGCTTCCGGCGTCACGCAAGCAATCGCGCGCTTCCGGCGAGTCGCCGGCCAGGCGGCGTTTTTTGACGGATCGGGGACTTCCATGGCCAATGTGGTGTTGCTGGGCGCCCAGTGGGGCGACGAGGGCAAGGGAAAGATCATTGACGTGCTGATGGAGCAGGCCGATTGGGTGGCCCGCTACCAGGGCGGCAGCAACGCCGGCCATACCGTGATCGTCGGCGATCGCAAGTATGTGCTGCACCTCGTGCCGTCCGGCATTCTGCGGCCGGGGAAGAGATGCGTGATCGGCAACGGGGTTGTCGTGGATCCCATTGATCTGCTCAGCGAGATCGAGGCGTTGCGCGGCATGGGGGTTGAATCGTCAGGACGATTGTTCGTCAGCAACCGCGCGCATATTGTGCTACCCCACCACAAGGCCCTGGATGCCCACCGGGAGGACCGGTCCGCCGCCGGCGCGAAGCTGGGCACGACCCGCCGTGGGATCGGCCCGGCCTACATGGACAAGGCTGCTCGGATCGGCCTGCGCGCGGGTTCGCTGGCCAGGCCGACCATGGCGGACGACGTGCGCGAAGCCCTGCGGAACGGCAACGAAGCGCTACGGGCGCAAGGGCTTCCTCCGATAGACCTCGCCGTGTGGACCGAGCGGCTCTGCGAAGCCGCGGGCCGACTCGCGCCCCATGTCGCCAACACCTGCCTGTTGTTGAACGAGGCGATCGCGCGCGGCGAGAAGGTCCTGTTTGAAGGCGCGCAGGGGACGATGCTGGACGTGGATTTCGGCACGTACCCGTTCGTCAGCTCCTCGAATTCGACCGCGGGCGGCGCGTGCATCGGCACGGGCGTTTCACCCCGCCGCATTGACCGCGTCATCGGCGTCCTCAAAGCCTATACCACGCGCGTCGGGGAAGGTCCGTTCCCGACGGAATTGAAGGATGCGACCGGCGAGCGACTCCGCGCGATCGGCGGCGAGTTCGGGGCGACCACCGGCCGCCCCCGCCGCTGCGGTTGGTTCGACGCGCCGCTGGCCCGCTATTCCGCCCTGATCAACGGAATTGACGAATGGGCGCTGACCAAGCTCGACGTGCTGGATGAATTCGAGACGATCCGCGTGGCCGTAGCCTATCGGCTCGGGGGACAAGTGGTCCAAATGCCTCCGGCGGACGCGCGGGATTTTTCCCACTGCGAGCCCGTATACGAGGATCTGCCGGGCTGGCGCTGCTCCTCGCGGGATGCGACGAAGCCCGCTCAACTGCCCCGGCGCCTGCTGGAGTATGTCGCTCGAATCGAGCACTTGACGGGCGTGCCGGTCGGGATGCTCTCGATCGGCCCGGGCCGCCACAATACGATGGACCTGCGGGAACCGGGCGTATCCCGGTTTTGAACGTCAATGCCGACCACCGCTGACAGGCTGCCCCGCCACGTCGCCATTATCATGGACGGCAACGGGCGCTGGGCGGCCCGGCATGGCTGGCCCCGCCTCCGGGGTCACGAAGAAGGCGCCGAATCCGTAATCGCCATCCTCCGCGCCTGCCGACGACGCGGCATCCGCTACTTGACGCTATACGCGTTCAGTTCCGAGAACTGGCGGCGGCCCCATCTGGAGATCGCCGGGCTGATGAACCTGCTCCGGCGCTTTCTGCGCGACCGCGAAGCCGAATTGCACGAGAACCGCATCCGCCTGCGGGTCATCGGACGACTCGCCGACCTGCCCCGCGACGTGCAGCGGAAGTTGCAACGCGTGGCGGACGACACCGCGCGCTATGACGATTACCACTTGATCCTCGCCCTTAGCTACGGCAGCCGCACCGAACTGGCCGACGCCGCGCGACAAATCGCCATCGAGGCGTGCGAAGGCCGCCTGCGCCCTGAGCGGATTTCCGAACGCACCATCGCGCGCCACCTGTATGCGCCCGACGTGCCGGATCCCGACCTGATGATTCGCACCAGCGGCGAAATCCGTTTGAGCAATTTCCTGCTGTGGCAGTTATCCTACGCGGAACTCTATTTCACCCCGGTGCTCTGGCCGGAGTTCCGCGACGAAGAATTTCAGCGCGCCCTCGATGAGTACGCCCGCCGCCAGCGCCGGTTCGGAGCGATCTCCTGATGCGGATGCTCCCCATGCTGAAAGCGCGGCTGCGCAGCGGCCTGCTGATGGGCGCGGCCTTGCTCGCGGCCGCCTTTCTCGTGCCGCCCTGGGGCGTGTGGCTGATTGTCGCCGGCGTCGCCGCGCTGGGCATCCGCGAGTTCTACGGCCTGCTGGAAGCCGCCCAAATCCCCAGCTTCAAGGTCGTCGGCGCGATCGCCGCCTTCGCGTTGCTGACGGGCGTGATGCTCGCCCACGGATATCCCGACACTGAACACCGGCTCGACGGCGAGACGTTCGCGCTCTTCGCGGCCCTGGCCGCCGTCTTCGCGCGCATGCTCTTTCAACGCAACAATCCGCGCCCGTTGGAAACGATGGCCGGCACACTGATGGGCGTGCTCTACGTGGGCTTTCTCTCATGCTTCCTGTTGCGTCTCGCACTCGCCTGGGGCCTCCGGGAAGGGCGCTGGCTGCTGATCTACCTGATCGTCGTCGTCAAGATGAGCGACATCGGCGCCTACTTCGTGGGCTGCCGGTTCGGCCGGCACAAGCTCTTGCCGCGTATTTCCCCCTCCAAGAGCTGGGAGGGATTGGCCGGCGGACTCGTCTTCGCCATGGCCGCCAGCTTCAGCCTGTTCTTTCTCTTCGACGGCCGCTTCGGACCGCTGCAGGTGAACGCCGCGGATGCCGCGATCCTGGGCGGACTGCTCACAGCATTCGGCGTGTTCGGCGACCTGATGGAATCGCTGCTGAAGCGGGCGGCCGGCGTCAAGGATTCGGGCACGATCATCGAGGGTATGGGCGGCATTCTGGACGTCATTGATAGCTTGCTGCCGGCCGCTCCGGCCCTGTACTTTTACGCACGGCTGTTTCTCGACCCGGCGGGGCCCCTGTCGCCATGATGATTCTCTCGTCCGTTTTCGTGATTCTCGCGCTGTTCGGCGCCACGATCTTCGTCCACGAACTGGGCCATTTTCTCGTGGCGCGACGGCTGGGGTTGGTGGCGGAGGTTTTTTCCGTCGGCTTCGGCCCCGCGATCTGGAAACGCCGCCGCAAGGGTGTGCTCTATAAGATCGGGTGCATTCCCTGCGGGGGCTACGTGGCGCTGCCCCAGATGGATCCCAGCCTGATCGAGGGCGGTGCGGCGCCGGAACGGACCGATGCGGAAGGCCGCCCGCTGTCGCCCCCGCCGCCCGTCGCGCCCTGGAAAAAGATCGCCGTGGCTCTGGCCGGTGCGGCAGGCAACGCGCTTTTTGCGCTGTTGCTGGCCTGGATCGTTTACTGGGTCGGCAAACCCTCCAGCCCCGACGAGCGCATGGCCGGCGTGGGCTTCGTGATGCCCGGCAGCGCCGCGGAAACTGCGGGTTTGAAACCCGGCGACGTGATTCGCCGCGTCAACGGCCGGCCGGTCGCCAACTGGATCGATCTGGCAACGATCCTGACCATCGAAAACCTGGACCAATTCGAGGCGGAAATCGAATCGCCGGACGGGACGGTCCGCGCGCTGGCGCTTTCGGCCGAACGTCTCGATGTCGGCGTTCGCTTGCCGGTGGGCGTGGGACGGATCAACATTCCCCGCGTCTGGTCCGTAAGCCGCGGGTCCAGCGCCGAGGCTGCCGGACTGCGGCAGGGCGATACGCTGCTGGCGTTCGACGGCCAGGCGCTCTACAGCCGCGAACAGTTGATTCATCTCGCCGCCGAATACCGTGACCGCGAGGCGCCGCTCCGATTCCGGCGCGGGACCGAAATACTCGAAACCCAGGTGCGCCCGCAGTACGACGCCGAGCAGAAACGCGCGTTGATCGGCATCTGGTTTGACACGATCGGCAGCGTGGACTACGACAAGGTGGTCCACCCGCGTCCCGGCGACCAGTTGCGATCCCATGCCGGCAGCATCTTCCGACTGCTCGGCGCCCTGACGAATCTCTCCGACCGGAAACAGGCCAAGTCGGCGGCCAGCACGGTCGGCGGGCCGGTCTCGATCTTCCTGATGTACTGGCACATGGTTCGAGCCAGTTTGCGGATGGCGCTGTGGTTCACGGTATTCCTCAATGTGAACCTCGCCATCCTGAACCTGCTGCCGATCCCTGTGCTGGACGGCGGACACATCCTCTTCTCCGCCTGGGAATGGATCGCGGGCCGGCCGGCGCACCGCTTCATCATCGGCGCGGCCTATCGCGGCTTCGCGGCGTTGTTGATCGCGCTGTTCGTGTACCTGACGTACCGAGACACGATGCGCTTCATCTGGCCGGCTCGGCCCGCGCCGGCAACGGGCGCCCCGACGCTCCCGGAGTCAGAAGCCTCGAAGGAAGGCGAACCCGCACCGGCGTCCGAACGCCCGCCCGCGCCCTGAGCCGGCGCTCGGCGCCGCCCCTCGGACGCGTCAGCGCCGAATGAAGCCCCAGCGGTCCGACAACGGCCAATAGACGGCAACTGCCGGCCCCACGAGGCTGCGCTGCGGCACGCCTCCGAAATACCGGCCGTCCAGACTGGACGCACTGTTGTCGCCCATCGGGAGGAAACGGCCCGCTTCCAGGTGCAACGCGTCCCCCGGCGCCGCCAGCTTCGGCCGCGGCACACTGCGCGCATCCGCGAACGTGTAGCCGCGGACCCCTTGATAGACGCGCTCGACCTGCCGCTGAAAGGCCGGCGGATGGAGCACCCGCTGCCCATTCACGACCAGGTACGGCGGATCGATCTCAATCGTTTCCCCCGGCAATCCCACCAACCGCTTGATGTAGAAGGTGTCTTTCCGAATCTGCGGGTGCTCGACGGCGGAGGTCTCAAACACAATGACGTCGCCGCGCCGCGGCCGCCGGAAGTTGTAGACGACCTTGTTGACCAGCACATGATCGCCGTAGCGCATGCGTCCGGAGGCAATCGTGTCTCCCTCCCGCAGGTATTCGCCGGGCCGACGGCGAAACGGCATGTTGCGCCGCACCCGATGCGGGGTCTGGTCTATGAACACGATCCAGTCGCCCTCCGCATCCTGTCGGCCCTGCGGCGAAAAGAAACCGGCGTTGCGCGCTTTGACCTCCACAAACCCCTCGCCGAACAGAGACCAGCCGACCAGATTCAACGGAAAGCGGTCCCAGAGGCCGGGCTCCGTCTGATCCTCGAACTGGATGCCGAAGAGCGTCGGCTGCATGGAGCCGGTGGGAATTTTGAACGGCTGAACAATAAAGCAGCGAATGGACATCGCCACGGCCAGTGCGACGACGATGACCTCGTAGTTCTCCGCGATGGCGTTGAACCGGCGCGGCGGCCGCACACTCCGTATCGCGGCGACCGCCTCCGCGCAGGCGTTCTCGAAGACCTCCGCCGTAGCCGCGCTTTCCGCGGCCGACAACTGCTCCCCCGCGCGGGCAAGGCGTTGCAAGTCTTTCGGATCGGCGACATCCTCGCGCAGCGCACGGGCATGCCGCATCTCGTGCCGCAGATGCCGAACGGTCTTTCGCCGGCGCCGCCATTCAAAAAAGCCCATAATTCCTCAATTCCCCGTCTTGAGCACTTCTACGAAGGCCTCCTGTGGAATGCTGACCCGTCCGAACTGCTTCATCCGCTTCTTGCCTTCCTTCTGGCGCTCGAGCAGCTTCCGTTTGCGCGTAATGTCGCCCCCATAGCACTTGGCCGTGACATCCTTGCGATACGGGCGGATCGTCTCGCGCGCGATGATGTTTTTCCCAATAGCGGCCTGCACCGGGATCGCGAACTGGTGGCGCGGCACGACCTCGCACAACGCCTGGCACAGCTGTCGGCCGCGCGCCGTTGCCTTCGAGCGGTGGACGATGGTCGAAAAGGCGTCAATGACGTCGCCGAGCAACAGGATGTCCATTTTCACCAGGTCGGAAGTCTCGTAGTTGTCCAGCTCGTAGTCCATCGAAGCGTAACCGCGGCTGATGCTCTTCAGCCGGTCATGGAAGTCCACGAGAATCTCGTTCAGCGGCATACGGCAGGTCAGCATCACCCGGCGGGTGTCCATGGACTCGGTCTTCTGCACCGCGCCGCGTTTGTCCATGACCAGTTGCAGGACATCGCCGATGTTCTCGTTCGGGCAGATCACGAACGCGCGGATCATCGGCTCCTCGATGCGTTCGATCTGGGTCGGATCCGGCAGGAAAGCGGGGTTGTCTATCTCCTTCATCTGGCCGTTGCTGAGAAACACACGGTACACGACGCCCGGATACGTCGAGATGATGTCCAGGTCATATTCGCGCCGGAGCCGCTCCTGCACAATTTCCATGTGCAGCAGGCCGAGGAATCCGCAGCGCAGGCCAAAGCCCAGCGCGGTGGAATTCTCCGGCTGAAACACGATCGAGCTGTCATTGAGGCTGAAGCGCTCGATGCTGGCCTTCAGCTTCTCGAAGTCCGCGCTGTTGACCGGGTACAGCCCGCAGAAAACGGTCGGACGCGCCTTGCGGAAGCCGGGGAGCGGCGCGGCCGCGGCGCGGTCGGTCCGCGTCACCGTGTCGCCGATCAGGATTTCCGAGGGATGCTTGATATTGCCGATGAGGTAGCCCACCGATCCGGCGTGCAGCCGGTCGGTGGGCGTGGGCCGCGGCGTGAAGCGGCCGACTTCCTTGACCTCATACTCCGCGCCCGTGCTCATCAGCCGGATGCGGTCACCGGGACCGAGGTCGCCTTCGAACAAGCGGATATAGGACACGACGCCGCGGAACGGGTCGAACGTCGAGTCGAACACGAGCGCCCGCATGCCGGTCTCCGCGGCGGTGCGGGGCGGCGGGATGCGCGCAACGACCGCCTCCATCAACTCCGGCACCCCCTGTCCGGTCTTGGCGCTGATGCGCAGGCAATCGTCCATCGGAATCGCGAGCACGTCCTCGACTTGCCGGATGGTCTCCTCGATGTTGGCCCCGGGCAGATCAATCTTGTTGAGCACGGGGATGATTTTCAGGTCGTGGTCCACGGCGAGGTGCGTATTCGCGACCGTCTGCGCCTCGACCCCCTGCGTCACATCCACGACCAGAATCGCCCCCTCGCACGCGGCGATACTGCGCGCCACCTCGTAGCTGAAATCGACATGCCCCGGCGTATCAATCAGATTGAACTCGTAAATCTGCCCGTCGGCGGCGCGGTATGGCATGGTCACCGGATGCGCTTTGATCGTGATGCCGCGTTCGCGCTCGAGGTCCATCGCGTCGAGCATCTGGTCGCGCTGTTCGCGCCGGTCCATCAGGCCGGTCAATTCCAGCATCCGGTCCGCGAGCGTGGACTTGCCGTGGTCAATATGGGCAATGATGCAGAAATTGCGGATCCGGCTGGCGTCGGGCGGCGTCATGGGGCGAAACCGCTCCCGGAGAAGGCCCGGTGGGCGGCCGCGCGCATCCGGGCAATCGCCGCCGGCAGGTCCGGCGCGCGAAACAACGTGGTGCCGGCGACGAATAGATTGGCGCCGGCGGCCGCCGCCGCCGCGGCGGTCTCGTCGTTGATGCCGCCGTCCACCGAGATGTCCGTCGCCGGAGCCATGGCGCGCACAGTCCGGATGTTCGGCAGGGCCTCCGCGATGAACGACTGACCGCCGAACCCCGGATGCACCGTCATGCAGAGCACCTCGTCGGCCAGTCCGGCCGCCAGGTAAGGCATCGCCAGCTCGGCCGGCGTCTCCGGATTCAGCGTGAGACCGGCGCGCGCCCCCCGACGCCGGATATCGGAGAGGGTGGCGGCCACGTCGCAACGCGCCTCCACATGGATCAGCACGGTGTCGGCGCCGGCGGCGATGAACGGTTCCACGTATTCGTGCGGACGCTCGACCATCAGGTGCACATTGCGCGGCAGGGTCGGCGCCGCCCGGCGGGCCAGGGCGACGACCTCCGGCCCGAAGCTGATGTTGTGCACGAAGACGCCGTCCATGATGTCGAGATGCAGTTGGTCGGCCCCGGCCGCCGCCGCTCGCCGGCATTCATCGGAGAGCCGGCCCAGGTCTGCGGCCAGTAAGGATGGCATGATCCCTATTTTCACGGATACGGTTGGCTTCCTGCGGGACATCCACGGCCCCGGCTAGAATGAGCCGCCATGTTAGCGACGGCGGCCCGAACGGTCAACGGGCGCGACGACCGGCGCTTTTGCCAATGGACAGGGTCCAAATCTCCAATGTCTGGACGAACCCCGGGGGCCGGTGTCCAACGCCGGGAAATCCCCTCCGCCGTTCTGGCCTGGCCGGCGGACCGAAATGCCGACGACCCCGGCCGCCGATCGGGGTCCGCCCCGGACGCGCGCTCCGCGATTGACAAGGGGCAAGCCGCTCGGCGACGCTCGCGCGCCATGGGCAGACGTTGGCTTCTGGGAACCCTCGTCACGGTCAGCGGCGCGGCGGCGCTGGCTTGGGAGGTGCTCTGGCAAATTCAGACGGCCCTCGCGCTGGGCGCCTCGGCCCACGGCGCCGCTCTGACGCTTGCCGCGACGATGGGCGGCATGTCGCTCGGCGCGTATGTCATGGGCCGTTACGCGCGGGAATGGCCGGGCGCGCGGGCGCTGCGCGCGTACGGAATATCGCAGGTCTGCATCGGTTGTCTCGGATGGCTGCTGGTTCCGACGTTTCGCGCACTGGAAATTTTCGATGACCGCTTCTTTTCCCAGTCGCCGGGATCGGTGATCGCGGTCGTATGGATCGGCAGCCTTCTGACGGTGGCCCTTCCCGCGACCGCCATGGGCGCCACGTTGCCGCTGATCGGGAACGGCGCGCGCGCACTGGGCGCTCCCCTGTCCCGGCTGTACGGCCTGAACACGCTCGGCGCGGCCGGCGGCGCGGTAGCGGCGTCGTTCCTCCTGATTCCATCCCTCGGCGTCACCGGCGCGTCCCACGCCATCGCCGCCGCAAATCTCGCCATTGGCGCGCTCGCGCTGTTCATGCTCGGAACCGGGGCCGCGGAAGCCGACTTGCCCAACGCCGCGCTAGAATCGGCTTCGCCCCGACCGGTGTTGCCGCTGTCCGCAGCAGTCGCGATCGCCGCCGCCACCGGCTGGGCCACGTTCACGCTCGAAATCGCATGGTTTCGCGCCATGATTTCGGCCTTCAAGGCGACCTCCGACGCCTTCGCGGTGCTGCTGGCGACCGTCCTGCTGGCGCTCGGCGCGGCAGCCGCCCTCGTTCCGCGTTTCCGACGCGCCAGATGGACTGTGGACCGCTTTCTCGCGGCGGCCGGTGTCGCCGTGCTGCTGTGCACACCGGTCGTCGAGCGGTTCGACCTGCTCACCGGCGGGCGCGATGAACAACCGTTGCGGCTGATCGCACGCTGGTTCGGGCTGGCCGCTTTTTCGATCGGCCCGCCTGTCTTCCTGCTTGGCGTCGCCCTGCCTTGGCTCCTCGACGAGCGGAAAAACGCCCGGGAATGGGGCCTTGTATATGGCGTGAACACGCTGGCCGCAGTCGCCGGCGCGCTGGGGGGCGGATGGCTGCTGCTGCCCCAACTCGGCGTCGCGCGCACGGCCTGGCTGGCAGCCGGCGGGGTTCTCGGCGTCGCCCTTTGGCGCGCGCCTGCGGCGCAACGCGCCCGCATCGTCCTCGCGGGTGCGCTGGCGCTGCTGATCGCCGTGACCCTGGAGTCCCGGCTCGGCGTGGATCGCGCGCAACTGGGCATTCGGGAAGGGCCGTTCCGCCCGACCCGTGTACTGGCCTCGTTCGATGCCCCGGACGCGACCTACGCGGCCGTTGAGACCGCTGGCGGACACCGCCTGCTCATCATCAACGGCTTCATGACCTCGGTACAGTTCGGCACGGCTACCGACGCGCACGATCCGACCCATTACATGCGTTGGATGGGCCATCTTCCGATGCTGCTGCATCCGAATCCCCAACGGGCGCTGGTGATTTGTTTCGGCATCGGCCTGACGGCGAACGCGGTTCGCCGGGAACAACCGGCCGCGCTCGACGTCGTGGACTTGAGCCGCAAGGTGTTCGACATGGCGCATCTGTTTCCGGCCAACGAGGATGTTCTGAGCGACCCCAGGGTCCGCGCGTTTGTCATGGATGGCCGCGCCTTCGTCCGGCGCAAAACGAATACCTATGAGGTCATTACGCTGGAGCCGATGCCGCCGAATTTCGCCGGCACCAACGCCTTGTACTCCCGGGAGTTCTACGAGGCCTGCCGACGACGCCTCACGCCCGACGGCATTTGCGCGCAGTGGCTCCCGCTGCACCTTGCGCCGGTGGCCAGCAGCCGGGCCATCGCGCGGACGTTCCAGGCCGTATTTCCGAATGTCATGCTCTGGATAGATCCGCTGTCCGGGACCGGCATTCTCGTGGGCACGGCCGACCTCAGCCGCCCCATCGGCGAGACCCTGCCCGGTTATGCGCGGGTCGGTATCGAGCGAAGCCTCACGGAAGCTGGCGTGCGCGCCGCTTTCCAATTGAATTCGACGCAACTGGCGCAATTTGCGGCATCGGGCCGCATCATCAGCGACGACAATCAGTTGCTATCCTTCGGGCGCGGGGTGCTGGATTCGCACCGCCATCTGCGCCGAATCCGCCGGGAAAACATGGACGCCCTCGAGGCCGTCGCCGGCCGCCGCGAATTCGACGGAGCGCCCGTGCTCGGCCGTCCTCAAACATCAAGTCCCCTGCCCTCTTCCAACCCACGGAGCCTTCCATGAGCCATCACCCGGACCATCCGGACGTTCTCGAAGCGACGCTCGATTGCTATGACCCGGCGGAACGTTCCGCCGCGCTGCGTACGCTGCTTCAACAAGCGGAGCGCGGCGAAATCCGCCTGCCTGCCGCGGGAACGGCCGTCAACCTGCACGCGCACACCTTCTATTCCTACAACGCCTACGGCTACTCGCCGACCGGCTTTGCGTGGCGCGCCCGAAAAGTCGGTCTGGCTGCGGGCGGCATCGTAGACTTTGACACGCTCGATGGCGTTGAGGAATTTCTCAGCGCGTCCCGCGCCGTCGGATTGCCGGCGGTGGCCGGCATCGAGACGCGCGTCTTCGCACCCCCGTTTGCCGCGCGCGTCATCAATTCGCCCGGCGAGCCGGGAATCGCCTATCACATGGGGGTCGGTTTCATCACCGGCCCCGCCACCCCGGCGCAGGCCGAGTTCGTTGCGCGGTTGCGGCGGATTGCCGCCGACCGCAATCGCGGCATCGTGGCCCGGGTGAACCCCGTTTTGTCGCCGGTCGAGCTCGACTACCGGCGCGACGTCGAAAGCCTCACCCCGCGCGGCAATGCGACCGAACGCCACTTGTGTCTCGCGTACGCCCGGAAGGCCCGCGCCCGTTTCGGCGATGGGGCGGAACTCGCCGCATTCTGGTCCGATCGGCTGGGCTGTGACGCCGCGGGACTTGACCTGCCGGAAGGCCCCCGACTGCAAGGCGAGATCCGGGCCAAGCTGATGAAGCGGGGCGGCGTGGGCTACGTCGCGCCGGACCAGGGGGCGTTTCCGACGCTCGAGGAGATGAACCGATTCGTCGCCGGCGCGGGTGCGATACCGACGATCGCCTGGCTCGACGGAACGACCGAGGGCGAACGGGCGATCGACGAATGGATGGACCTGGGCGCCGCATCCGGCGTGGTCGCGCTCAATATCATCCCTGATCGCAACTTCACCCCCGGCAAGGAAGACGCTAAGCTGCAGAACCTGCGGGATGTCATCGCCCGCGCGCGGGCGCGCCACTGGCCCATCTTTGTCGGCACCGAGATGAACAGCCCCGGCAACAAGTTCGTGGACGCCTTCGAGGCGGCGGAACTGTCTCCCTTCGTACCCGAGTTTCTCCGCGGCGCCCGTATCGCCTGGGCGCACACGGCATTGCAGGCGGCCGGCGGCATGGGCTTTGTCAGCGACTGGGCGCGGCGGCGCCTGCCCGGTCTGAGGGAACGCAGCGATTTTTACGCGGAGGCCGGCGCGCGGCTGGCTCCGAAGGAAGGCTGCCCGCCCGGAGCGGCCGACCCGACGCGATCCCCGGCGCAGGTCCTGGCCGCGATCTGACCCGCCCGGCAACGCGCCCGGTCCATCAAACGCGTGCCGCGCTTCCACAACCCGAACGGCAGGCGGGCGGCGGCGGCCTCGCGACAACAAAACGTAAGGTTCGTACGTTTTGAAGCGGCAGATCAGAGATGGCCTTTATTCTGCAGCGAGGCGCCTGTGCCGCGAAGACTTTGAAGGATGCACGGGGCACGTCGGCGAGCCACGGATGGGGAGGAAGTGACGAACGACCGAGCCTTCGCCATACGCATGAAGTTCGGCGGACCGATCCATTTTGTGCACGAGAACCGATACCCCGCAAAGACCGCTCTTGCTCTTCACGGGCTTTGTGGTGAGATACCTTTTGAATCCAGAGTCGTTTCTTCCTAGATGCAAACGCTATTTACATTGGCAGGCGGATTGGCCCTGTTCCTGTATGGAATGGACCGTCTGACCGCCGGGCTGCGCGAGAGCGCCGGCGAAGGACTGCGCTCACTGCTTCGCCGGGCGGCCGGGCATCCCTTCCGGGGATTGGGCATCGGAACGCTGCTGGGCGTCATCGCGCAAACCAGCGCCGGCACGGTGCTGGTCGCCGGATTCGTTCACGCCGGGTTGCTGACGCTGGCACAGTCGTTGCCGCTCACACTGGGCCTCAACATCGGCACGACGCTGGCGCTGCAGCTCATTGCTTTTCGACTGGCCGATCTCGCGCCCGCGACGATTGCCGCGGGGACGATTCTCTATCTGACCGGGGCGCATTGCCGGCGCCGTCCGATCGGGTCGGCGCTGATCGGCTTCGGGCTGCTCTTTCTCGGCATGGCCATGATGGGCGAAGCGTTGCGGCCGCACCGGGGAGCAATGGCCCCCTGGCTGGCCCACTTCGACGGAGCAACGCCGCTCGGACTGCTGACGGGTATCCTGGCCGCGACGGCCGTCACGGCCGTCATCCAGAGCAGCAGCGCCACGCTCGGCATCCTGTTCGCAATGATCCACGCGGGCACCATTCATCGTTTCGAACAAGCCTATCCGATCGTGATCGGCGCGAACATCGGCACCTGCATCACGGCCCTTCTGGGCACGCTCGGATCGAACCGCGAGGCCAAGCGGGCCGCGTATTCGCACCTGTTGTTCAACGTCTTCGGAGGCCTTGTGGGCGCGGCTGCCGCGCCGCTGTTCTACCGCTGGATCGGGGCGACGTCGGACAGTCTGGTTCGACAGGTCGCGCATGCGAACACGATCAAGATGGTCGCCACCGTCGCGCTGGTGTGGCCCTGGCAGGCGACCTTTCTCAAGCTGGTGCGCGTCGTGGTGGTTTCCCGCGAGCCGACGCCGCCCAGCAGCCGGCTGGACCCGAACCTGCTGGCGCAACCGGAGGACGCTTTGCGCGCCACGCTGGAGGAACTGCGGCGCGCCGCGGCCTGGTGCCGCGAAAGCCACGAGTTGACACAGCGTATCATACTCGAGTCGACGCCGGCGGCTTGGCGCCGGGTACAGCGCAACGAGGCCGCCGTAGATCAGATCAAGCAGGCCGCCCGAAATTACCTGGTGCGGATGACGCGCTATTACCTATCGCGGCGGCAGGCCCTGCTGCTCCAACACCTGGATCGGATCGCCTGGAATCTGGAGCGCGTCCACGATCATATAAAAGTCATTGCGGCGCTCTCGATCCAGCGGTACAATGTCGCAGAGGCGCGGTTCTTCGTCGAGGAACTGGACCACTTGTTCGAACTGCACGAAATGACGGGCGTTGTGCTCCAACGGCTGGAAGCGGCGCTGGCGCCGGAGATCGAGGATTTCGGCACGGCCGCCAGCACCGTAATTCAGGCGCGCGATGCGCTGGCGGCGCGCAGCAGCACGGTACGCGCCGCATTTTCATCGCAAGTCGGTCTGCACCGGTACCCCCCCCTTTCCGGCCTGTTTTTCTTTGAATACGCCGTGACCTTCGAACGTCTGGCCAACCATGCGCGGCAGATTGCGGAAACGCTGCAAGAACCGTATTTTCGCTTCAAGCCTGCCAAATTCGGACGCACGGCCCCGATGGCTCCGCCGTTTCGTCCGCCCGACTTGGTGGATGTGCCGGCCTACCTGGCCGGCCGCCCACGCCGGGACAGACCGACCCATGAAACCGACATCAAAAAGGAGCATTGCACCCCATGAGCGACCGGATCGTTCCCATTCGACTGTTCGCGCTCGGCGGCCTGCTGGCCGCCGCCGCGGCCTCGCCGGATCTCGTTCGCGCGCAGGGCATCGAAAGCTACCGCATTCAAGTCACTCGCAAGACGGAGGGCCAGCGCAAGGGGGATGTGAGCCGCATGCCGTTCCGCGACGCCAAGATGCGCCCTACCAGTAGCGATGTGTATTTCTCCATCGAGTTGCGCCGGATGACGCCGGACGCCCCGGAAAATGTGACGGTTGAGGCGCTCATCGCGCTGGAGTCTCCGACAGGCCGCGTTTTCCCCGGCGGCTACAGCCGCGAATCCGTGAAACTTCCGCTCGGCATTGCAACGACGCTGGAGACCGATTCGGTCGTGCTGGAAAGTGTCGAATGGCGAGGCCGGTTCGGCGCCGACGGCGCCTTCGGCACTAAACTGCTCGGTTATGCCGTGCGCATCCTGAACGCTGAAGGCAAAGTAATGGCCGCCAAGTATCAGCCCCGGGAAATGGAAAAGGACACAGAACGGCTCATCGAGGAGTGGAACCGCGCATTGAACAAGGAAAACCAAGACGCGCCCGGTGCCCCTGGAAATCCGCCGCCCGGCGGATGGCGGTCGCCATGGCGGCGCTGACGGCAGCCGCTTGCCCTATGCATCAAGACGCAAACGACGAGCGACACCGCCCAAAAGAAGCAATGCATCCCGGGCTGCGGTAACTCGCCGCCCAGACAGCGAGCGGGGCACCGTTCGGTGGACGATCAGGCACACGGCATTATTGGCCCACGGAACGCCGAATGACTAGAGGCTTATCGCATCAAACCTCTCGGCGCCGGGTATTGCCGGCGATTGGCGGATGTGCTTTTCCACGACTGTCTATGGAACGGCGCAGGACCTGAATCACGTCCCGCACGAAAGCGCATTCGCAGCGCATCGGACAAGGCTCCAGATCATTCATGCGGAAACAATGCGTGGGGCAATCGGGACTCCCTGCGACTCGGAGCGACAAAATCGGGCGCATTACCAGATCGCTGAATGCCGCGACGGAGACGGAAAACGTGGTGCCACAGCCTGCCCGCAGATGGTTGAACAGCAAGAGGCCGCGTTCCAGATCTTCAAAATCGGGCTGGTAACCGCAAATTGCGATTTCCGGGTCCTTCAGAAAATCCTTCCGGTCGTGCCATACGGCGCCGCAACCGGGACACGTCTTGAATGCTGGATTCATGGGGGCGGCGCGTGCTGATCCAGATAACGGAGTCCGAGCCCCACCAGCGCAGCCCAG
This sequence comes from uncultured Verrucomicrobiota bacterium, assembly GCA_964386675.1. Lineage (GTDB taxonomy): Bacteria > Verrucomicrobiota > Kiritimatiellia > PWTM01 > PWTM01 > CALGXT01. Next base: position 5,078 of record CAYLTB010000030.1, on the reverse strand, counting down.
GCCAAACACTTGAAGTCGCCCCGATCCAGGGCTTGTTCGAGCTCCCGGCGGTCCATCCACAGCAATTCGGTCTCCTCAAGGTCGTCCGATACGGGCTCCGCGACGGGCCGCACATCCAGCGCAACGAAAAGATGCGCCCGACCGGCTCCGCGATTACTGTCCACCCGATAGCTTCCCAATGGTATCCAGGCGCCGGCCTTGCATCCCGCTTCCTCGTGCAACTCCCGGCGAATGGCGGTCTCGGCATCCTCGTCCGGCTGCAAATAGCCGCCAGACAGCGCAAGTGTCGTACCCTCGATCGCGTATCGGGTCTGGCGAAAAACCAGAAAACGACCCTCCGCACTGCTCGCCAGCACGACGGCATAGTCCGGCGCTTCAATCCAGGGCCAGTCGTCCACCACGCGGCTGTCGGGCAATTCAACTCGATGGGCCTCGACCGCCAGAAAGCGACCGAAGTCCACCACTCTTCTGCGGTGGATAGTCTTCCATTTTCGCATGAACTGCCGATGGGACCGTCGTTGAGTTTCGCCCCCCGGCGGCGGTCCCGCTCTTTAGAACCATACCGCCAAGTCGGCGACGCGCAACTCATCCAGCCGCGCGACCACCCGATCGGCCTCCTGCAGGGTGTCTGCCGGATGGGTGGTCGTCACGGCCACCACACGGCAACCGGCCGATCGAGCCGCGGCGATGCCTGCATGGGTGTCCTCAATGACCACACAGCGCTCGGCCGGAAGACGCAGTGCCGCCGCGGCTTTCTCGAAGACTTCCGGATCCGGTTTTCCGCGGCTAACGTCTTCCGAAGCAATGATGGCCTGAAAACCGCCGAGCCCCAGCAAACGAAGCAGAACGTCGATGTTTTCACGATGGGTGGACGATGCAATAGCGCGCGGCACGCCATGGCGATCCAATTCCGCAAGCCATTCCACGACACCGGGCAACGCGCGAACGCCGTGCGCCGCGGCAAGCTCGCGAAACAGGGCTTCTTTCCGCAGAGAAAGCCGATGAATTTCAGCGGCATCGCGCGTCCAACCGAGCATCTCCGGGATGATGACCTCGTTCTTCATCCCATAACCGCGCTTGAAATGACCGGGCGGCAGCGTCCAACCCGTCTCTTCCGCCAGCCGTTCCCAGCTGCGCTCGTGCAACGCCGAGGAATCGAGGATCACGCCGTCCCAGTCGAAAAGGACGCCCCACGGCCTCATGCCGGCCCGACCTTGCCGTAGGAACTCACCGGCGGTTTCTCAGCCGCTCGGCCTGCGCGCGGCAGCGCTCGGCTTCGGCGGCATCCTTCATTAAATCACGCCATTCCGTCGCGAGGACTTCCCATTCCATCGCATCGGAGACGTGATGTTCGGCCTCAAGCAGGCACTGGCGGGCTTCGGCGGCTTCGTTCAGCAGCCGACGCCAGGCGGCCGCGCAGTCGCGCCATTCACCGAAATGCTGCGCCAATTGCTCCGAATAATTCAGACAACGGCGGCCGCGCCCGTCGTCGTTGAACAAATTGACCCATCGTTCGGCGCAATCCTGCCACTCCCAGACCTCGTGCGAAACTGTTTCCGCGGCAGCCAAATCCTCTCTCGCGCGGGCCGCGTCTCCGAGGAGTTCACGCCAACCCGTGGCACAGGCGATCCAATCCCGTGCCGCAACCGCCGAGTGTTCGGCGCGCTCCGCGCACCGTTCTGCTTCTCGACGGTCGCTGAAGAGGCGCATCCATCCGGCCGCGGCGATGATCCAATCCCGCGCACAGGCCGCCACCGCCTCCGCCCGCCCCAGAAAGCGCCAGGCAGAACGCGTATCCTGGAAGAAGTCCGACGCGCCGGCCGCCAGCCACTCGAAGTCCTGCGAATCGAGCGCCCGCTGCTCGGCCGTCTCGAGGTTCCGGGCCGCCTCGCGGTCGTCGCCAAACAGAGCGTGCCACGACCGGGCGCAGGTCGTCAAAAAGCGGGTATCTTTCCCCGGCCACGCCGAGCATTCGGCCAGGTAGCGCCGACCACCCACCGCATCGCGAAAACCCGCGATCAGCAGCAGTGCCGGCTCCAGCCAGACGCCTTTGCCGTGGGCCTTGTCGAGTTCATACCGGGCTCGCGACTTGTCGGATTGCGCATAGAAGAGCCGCAGCAGATACGGCAGGTCGTTGTGGTCGCCGTTCCCGGCGCCCGATTCCACGCACAGCTTGATTTCTTCGTGGCGTTCGCCGGCAATCAACGCGGACCATTCCAGGACCGCCAGCGGCACACCCGAACGCCATTCGACTTCCCGCGCCAATCCCGCCTCGAACAGGGCGGCGCCGTCCACCCCCTCCACTTCCGCGCCATACAGCATGGCCGCGCGTCGGGAAATCTGGCGTGTGAGCGCGTCACGGTATTCGCTCGAAAAGCCGTGCCAGCGAATCGGACTCGGACGGATGGCCGCCAGCGGCATCGGTTCCTTGCCCGAGCGTTCAGCGCCGGCATCGGCTGCCGGACCGGCGGTTTCCACGCACAAGGGAATGACGCCGCCGCAGATCATCCAGGGTTTGACGGACGGCGGGACGCCGAGCGCATGCAATCGGCGGGCCAGCGACGCCTCGAATGCGGCATTGAGCAACGGTGGACGGCCCTCGCGGCGTGCCTCGGACAATTCATCCAAAAGCGCCGCCGCATAGGCGCCTCTCCGCCGGCCTCCGATCGCCGGCAGTGTGTGCTCGTGACTGCCGGACGCCAGAAAAGCCAGCGGCGCCAGCCCTCCGACCCGCGTTTCCGCCAGCCGGCGAAGAGCGGAATCGGCATCGGCAGAGAAGCCGGTGATCCCGCCGCCCGAAGCGGCGGCCCGCGCCACGTCAAAGATAAACACCCGCGCAACCCCGGGCGTCCCGGTTTCGGCGAGGAGCAGTTCTACGGGAACGGCATCCTGCAACGCCGCGACGCGCGAGGCCCGGGCATCACGACAAACCAGCACCGGACGGCCGTCCACCGCCACCGCATGACCGGCGAAATAGAAGAGCAACAGGTCGCCGGGCGCGAGCGCGCCGGCCGCCGAGGATGCTGCATCCAGCAATTCCCGCGCACGGACCGCCGTGCGCAGCGTCACAAAATCGTATCCGCCGGACCGCCGCAGTAACGACGCGAGATCCGCCGCGTCAGATTCGGCGTATTCCGCCGAAGGAAATGCGGGATCCTCGTAATGCTCGATGCCGACCAGTATCGCGCTACGCTTCATGAAATGGACCTAACGCGCGCGGCCACGGGGACGGAGCGGATCGCGCGGCGGCCTCATATTATGAATACCGATGGTCCCGTCCATGAAAAAAACGCCCGGCGAAATTACCGACACACAGACCCGGTGCGACGCCCGGCAGCCTGCGCCTGCGGCAGACCGGCCGTTCCCCGGGGGCGGATTGCCATCTAGAATGAGGGCGGATCGCGAACGGTGTAGACCAGCGGCACGCTCAATAAAGAGACCGCCGCTTTGACCAGGAGGTTGAACAGGAAGATTTCGCCGACCGCTCGCCAGGAGACGGTTCCCGCAAACGCGATAACAGAGAACATCAACGTATCAATCGGGATCGCAACGCCATTGCTGATCAGCGTCCTCGCCCATTGCCGCCGGCGCGTCACCCGCGTCACAAACCACTGATAAACTTCAGTGTTGGCCATCTGGCTGGCCACCTCGGCCAGAATCGAAGCGAGGACGATCCGCGGCAGCGGTCCCAAAATAGCCGCGAATTCCGCTCCCCGCCCCCATTCCGGATCGCTCGCAACGCCGGCGCACCACCAGAGATACAACGCCATCGCGACGTTCACGAGCGCCGCCGCAAGGATCAGCAGCCGCGTCGCGGCACGGCCGATGACTTTGTGCGCCATATCCCGCAAGGTGAAGGTGATCGGATAGATGAAGGTGCCCATGTCCACCGTGAGCCCCGCCACGACCCCCAGCTTGACGCTGGCGATGTCGGCGAGCATCTGCGCGCCGATATACGCCGATATGACCATCACCGCCGGGCGCAGCGGATAGTTCTCGACCGGCCGCGGCAGGTCCGCCGAATGCGTGTCGGTGGAAGGTCTCATCAGTCCACAGCCTGCGATCGCGCTTCCGCCAGTAACCGCGGATAGCGAGCGTCGGAGGAATATCGGGTGAGCGCAGGACGCCGAAGGGTCAACAGGGCCTGGCGGGCATCGAGCAGAACGAACTCCTGGAGATAGGCGAACAAGGCTTCGCCGTCGCCACTTTCCGCCAGCGCGACCGCGAGACCGTCCCCCGCTTCTGCATCATACGGTGCCAGCTCCATGACCCGTCGCCAGGCCTGGGCCGCTCGCCCGCCCTGCCCGGCGGCTGCCAGTGCCCGTGCAAAGGCACGCCAGTCCTCCAGGGTTGCGCCGGGCTCGGCCACAGCCTGATGCAGCGCCGCCAGACGGGTCTCCATCGAGACGCCATGCTCAATCCGCCGATTACGCGCGTCCGCCGCCAACAGCAGTGCCGAGACGCCGATGCCGGCGGCAAATATGCAGGCCGGGGCCCTTCTTGGAGACTTGATCCGCATCCGGCGCCAGCGTACACGAAAGGCATGCCGTTGCGCGATTCCGTTTCACCCGCCGCCCGCCGACCGTTGTTCGCCGCCGCCGGGGCCGTGTGCGCTGTTACGGCAGCGCTGCAGATCGTGTGGGCGGGCTATCGTTTTGGCGTCGGCAACCAGTCCATCCAGATTCCATTTTTACTGCACTGTCGCGACGCCGCGCGGTTTTCCCACGACGATCTCATCTCGGTCTTGCCGGCCTATCCCGGGAGGGTGTATCCGCTGTTGGCGCGACTAATTCCCTCCGCGGTCTCGATCGAGACCACATACGCCGTCCTGCATTTCGGCGTCTCACTGTTGATGTTGGCGGCGGCGGCGGGGGTGGCGGCCGGTTTGGCGGGCCGGCGGCGCGCGGCCTATTGGATGCTCGCGCTGCTGGCGGCGGGGCACCACCGCGGTTTAGGCGAATCCGGTCTATACGCCCTCGGGTTCTCGCACACCGGATTGGGAATCGCCGTGGGGGCGCTCGCCCTCCTGCTGGCCTTGCGCGGCCATCCCCGATCGGCCTTCGCCGTGGCGGGATTGT
>CAYLTB010000029.1:0-24819 GCA_964386675.1 uncultured Verrucomicrobiota bacterium | reverse complement strand
CGACGGCCGGCGTCAACATTGAGATGATCAACCAGGGCTCGTCGGAAATCAGCGTGATGTTCGGGGTCAAAGACATCGATCGGCGCCGGGCCGTTCATGCGCTGGCCGAGGAGTTCTTTCCGCCGCGGCGTCGCGCGTCCAAATCCGGGGAACGGCCATGAGCTCCGCGGCGCGCATTGCGGTCTATGACACGACCTTGCGTGACGGCGCACAGGGCGAGGGCGTGTCCTTTTCCGACCCGGGCAAGCAGCGCGTGGCGCGCGCGCTGGACGAGATCGGGGTGGATTACATCGAGGGCGGGTTTGCCGCGTCAAATCCGCGGGACCAGCAGTTCTTCCGCGACATGCGCCGCCAGCCGCTGCGGCACGCCCGGCTCGCTGCATTCGGCAGCACGCGCCGCGCCGGCCGATCCGCGGCCGAGGACGAGGGGTGCCGGGCGCTGATCGAGGCGGAGACCCCCGTCGCGACGGTCTTTGGCAAGAGTTGGCTGTTGCATGTGCGCGACGTGCTGCGCACGACGCCGTCGGAGAACCTGGCGATGATCGCCGATACGGTCCGGTTCCTGAAAGAACACGGCCGCGAGGTCATCTACGACGCCGAGCATTTCTTCGATGGTTATAAGGACGACGCAGCGTACGCCCTGTCCACGCTGCGCGCCGCCCGCGAGGCCGGCGCGGACGTGCTGGTGTTGTGCGATACCAACGGCGGCGCGCTGCCGTGGGAGGTGCGGGGCATCACGGAGACCGTCGTGGGCGCCTGCGGCGCGCCGATCGGCATTCATACCCACAACGATGCGGACCTCGGCGTTGCCAATGCGTTGGAGGCCGTCCGCGCCGGAGCGGTCCATGTGCAGGGTACGATCAACGGCTTCGGCGAGCGCGCCGGCAACGCGAACCTCTGCTCCATCCTTCCGAACTTGGCCCTGAAGATGGGCCGGCGCGTGCTTCGCGACGGAGCGCTGGCCCGGCTGCGTGAAGTCTCGCAGTTCGTTTTCGAAATGGCGGACTTGCGACCCTGGCCGAAGCTACCCTATGTCGGCGACAGCGCGTTTGCGCACAAGGCCGGCATGCATGTGGACGGTGTCCGCAAAAATCCCCGCAGCTTCGAGCACGTGGACCCGGCGGCGGTCGGGAACCGACGCCGCGTGCTGGTATCGGAGCTGTCCGGATCGAGCAACATCGTGCTCAAGGCGATCGAATTGGGCGTGCAGCTCGACCGGTCCTCGCCGGAGGTCCGAACCGCGTTAATGGAGCTGGAGCGGATGGAAAAGGGCGGCTATCAGTACGAGGCGGCCGACGCCTCGTTCAAGTTGCTCGTGCAGAAGGCCCTCAAGAAGCACCGTTCGTTCTTCACACTCGAGGGGTTTCGCGTCATCGTCGAAAAACGCCACCCCGACGAGCCCTGCATTTCCGAAGCCTCGATCAAGTTGCGCGTCGGGGAGGCCACCGAGTTCACGGTGGGAGAGGGCGACGGCCCGGTGGATGCGCTCAACAACGCGCTGCGGCGCGCGCTGGCGCGGTTCTTCCCGCAACTGGCCGATGTGAAGTTGACCGACTACCGGGTGCGAATTCTCGACCCACAGGAGTCCACCGCGGCGAAGACGCGCGTGCTGATCGAGTCGAGCGACGGCCGCCGATCGTGGAACACCGTCGGGGTTTCGACGAACATCATCGAGGCCTCCTGGGAGGCGCTGGTGGACGGCGTGGAGTATCGCCTGTTTCTGGACGAGGAAGAGGAGCGGAAACGCCATGGCTGAATGGAGCAAGACCTACACGCCGGCCGAGATCGAGGAACGCTGGTATGCGCAATGGCTGCGGAGCGGTGTGTTTCACGGCGACCCCGGGCGCGGCGGCGCTCCTTACTGCATCGTCATTCCGCCGCCGAACGTGACGGGCATCCTGCACATGGGCCATGCGCTCAACAATACGATCCAGGATGTGCTGATCCGATGGCGTCGAATGCGCGGCGACAACGCCGTATGGATCCCGGGCACCGACCACGCCGGCATCGCCACGCAGAACGTGGTCGAACGCGCGTTGAAGAAAGAAGGCAAGACCCGCGACGACCTCGGCCGCGAGGCCTTCATCGCCCGCATCTGGGACTGGCGGGCCCACTATGGCGGGACGATCATCCGCCAGCTCAAACGCATCGGCGCCTCGTGCGACTGGGAGCGCGAGCGCTTCACGATGGACGAAGGGCTCTCCCGGGCCGTCGAGGAAGTGTTCGTCCGGCTGTACGAGAAAGGCCTGATCTACCGCGGCCATTACATCATCAACTGGTGCCCGCGGTGCCGTACGGCGCTCTCCGATGAGGAAAGCGAGCATCAGACGACGCGCGGCAAGCTCTACTACCTCAAATACCCCGTCCGCGGCGGGGCGTCCGGCGAGACGATTACGGTGGCCACCACCCGTCCGGAGACGATGCTCGGCGACGTAGCCGTGGCGGTGCATCCGGAGGATCCGCGTTACGCACGGCTGGACGAGCGGCAGGTCGTGCTGCCCCTGTTGGACCGCCCGTTGCGGGTCATCCGGGATGCGTTCGTGGATCCTGCCTTTGGTACCGGCATCGTGAAGGTCACACCGGCGCATGACCCGAACGACTTCGACATGGCGCGGCGCCACGGACTCGAGCCAATCAATATCTTCGACGAAGGCGGCGTTCTGAACTCCGCGGCCGGACCCTATGTGGGGCTGGATCGGTTCGCGGCCCGGAAGCGCGTGCTCGCGGATCTGGCGGCACAGGGGCTCGTGGAAAAAATCGAGGATCATGAGCACGCCGTCGGCCACTGTTACCGTTGCGACACCGTGGTCGAGCCGCGGCTTTCGCCGCAATGGTTCGTGCGAATGAAACCGCTGGCGCAGCCGGCGCTGGAAGCGGTCCGCCGCGGCGAGATCACCTTCACGCCGGACCGCTGGACCAAGGTCTATTGCGAGTGGATGGAGAACATCCGCGACTGGTGCATATCGCGCCAGATCTGGTGGGGACACCGTATCCCGGTCTTCTATTGTTCCGCCTGCGGCCACGAGTGGGCGGCGCGCGGCCGGCCGTCGGCGTGCCCGAAATGCAGCGCTGCCCAGTTCCGGCAGGACGAGGACGTGCTCGACACCTGGTTCTCGTCGTGGCTGTGGCCCTTCAGCGTGTTCGGTTGGCCGGACGCGACGCCGGAGCTGCAGTTCTACTATCCGACCCGCACGCTGGTCACGGCCTCGGAGATCATCTTCTTCTGGGTCGCCCGCATGATTATGGCCGGCTACGAGTTCATGGGCCGCGCGCCCTTTACGCGCGTGTACATCCACGGCACGGTCCGCGATGACCGCGGGCGCAAGATGAGCAAGAGCCTCGGCAACTCGATTGACCCGCTCGACATCTGCGCCAAGTACAGCGCCGATGCCCTCCGGGCCAGCCTGATGATGCTCACCGCGACCGGACAGGATGTCTATGTCTCGGACGAAAAGTTCGAGGTGGGGCGCAACTTCGGCACCAAGATATGGAACGCCGCCCGGTTCATCGCCCTGCACGGCGACGCACCGCCCGCGGGTTACGAGGAACCGCAGCTGGACGCGGCGCGGCTGACCTCGGACGATCGCCATCTGCTCGCCCGGCTGGATGAGGTCATCGCGACCGCGGACGAGCATTTGGACCGTTTCCGTTTCAACGACTACGCGCTTGCGCTGTACGACTTCGTGTGGCACGACGTTTGCGACTGGTACGTGGAGTACTCGAAGGAGGCGCTTTACGGCGGCGACGCGCAGCGCAAGGCGAACGTGCTGCGCATCCTGCACCATGTGTTTTCCGCGGCGCTGCGGCTGCTACATCCGTTGATGCCGTTTTTGACCGAGGAGCTGTGGCACCAGATGGGCTACAACGCCGGGTGCGAGAGCATCGTTCGCGCGCCCTGGCCGGCGCCGGCGGGGGCGGACCGGCGGCGCGCGTGGGGCGCGACGCCCGAGGTCGTCGCCTTCGTGGATGCGAAACGCGACCTGATCCGCGTCGCGCGCACCCTGCGCGCGGATTTCAATCTTCCGCCGAAACAAGCGGCGGATTTCTTCGTGAAGCCTTCGCGGGCGGAGGACGCGGCGGCGTTGCAGGCCGAAAGCGCGGCGATTGCGCCGTTGGTCCGTGCGGGGAAGTTCGTCATAGACCCGAACTTTGCGCCTTCGCGGGCGATGCCCAGCGGAGTCAGCCGGCTCGGTGTGGTGTTCATGTCCATTGAGGGCCTGGTGGACGCCGCCGCGGAAAAAGCCAAGCTGCGCGGGCAGATCGAGAAGACAGAGCAGGAACTCGCTCGCATCGACCGCAAACTGCAGAATGCCGACTTTACGGCGAAGGCGCCGCGCGAAGTCGTCGCACAGCAAGAAGCCCGTCGCGCGGAGCTGATCGAGCGGCGAACCAAGCTGGAGCATATGCTGGAGGTGCTGAGGACATGAAATTCGGATCCGCCGCTGTTCGAGGCATTGGGGCATTGATGTTGGCGACGCTGGCCGCCGCTTGCGCGAAGCGTTATTGGACGCCGTCCGCCGAGGAAAGGGCCGCGGCTGCCGAGATCGCCAAACTCGCCGTGCTCCAGCGGATCAGCGACCAGAAAGATGACGCGGACGTTCGGGCCATGTCCTATGTGCCGGGCCGTCCGGTGGAGCCGCCGGTGGTCTTCACGATCCGTGACGTTCCGTTTTCCCGATATCGCAGCAAGATGTGGGGACGAAATCAGGGCGGGCGCCGGCTGGTGGTCGTGGTCTTTGCGGATCCCTACCGGCTGCCGGACTGGGAGACGTCCGAGTCCGGCGGCGATTTCCCGGCGCGCATCGTCGTGGCGGTGGACGTTGCCTCCGGCGCGCCGGCGGAGCCAGTGCCGTTCCCGTTGCCGTAGAGCGGGGCGCCCGTTCCGCCGCCTGCCTTCGGGTTGCGAGCGGTTACCGATCCGCGTCCTCGGCGAGGATCGCCGCGGCTTTGGTCGGATCGTCCACGCGCGCGGCCAGCAGGCTGAACGCGTCGTCCGAACTGGTGCCGCAGTAGCAATACTCGATGTTGATTCCGGCGGCGCCCCAACGTTGCGCAACTTCGCCCAAGACGCCGGGACGGCAGGCGGCTTCCACGAGGACGACCTCCTTCTCGTAGAAAAGATAGTCGGCGGCTTTGAGCGTCGCGATGGCCAGGTCCGGCGCACTCGTGACGATCCGCAGGTAACCGTGATCAATGCCTTCGGCCAGCGAGAGCGCCAGGATGTTGACGCCCGCCGCGCCAAGCTGGCGGCAAACCGTGCCGAGCGTGCCCGGCTTGTCTTCCAGGAATACAGAGATCTGCCGTCCGCGCGATACCCTCAAGAGGCCGTTGGTCTTCTTCATCGCTGAAACTCCGAATGGACCGCCCCGGCGATGGATTCGCCGGACGGCCCTCGCCAGTATAAGCGGTCCGGGCCCGGCGACCAATCGCGAATCGGTTGCGATGAGGACGGCAATCGCGATTTGATTCGGGCGTCCAAAGGCGTTAGGATGCCCGTCGGATGGAGATGTGAGCGGGGCGTAAAGATGACGCGACGCATGATCGTGATATCGGGCATTTCCGCGCTGGCCCTGTCCGCGGCCGCGGAAGAACCGCGTACGGCGGTGGTCAAAGGCGATCGCGTCAACCTGCGCGCCCGGCCGGCCCTGGAAGCCGAGGTGGTCGGCCAGGTGAACGGCGGAGAGGCACTGGCCGTCCGCGGCCAAGAGGGCGATTGGGCCGAGGTGGCGCCGCCCGAACGCCTGGACGTCTGGGTGCATCGCGATTTCGTTCGCGACAGCGTGGTGCAAACCGCCAGTTTGCAGGTGCGCTCGGGGCCTGGCATCAATTACCACCGGGTCGGCGCGCTGAAAAAGGGGGATACGGTCCAGGTTCGCGGCGAGTTCGGCGAATGGCTGAAGATCGCGCCGCCGCCTTCCGTCTCGCTCTGGGTCCACCGGGACTACCTGCAATTTCCGACCCCGCCCAAGGCGCCCTCGCCTGGAACGGAGACCGCCGCCGCGCCGCCGCCGTCAATCCCGCCCCCGCCGCCGCTCCGGCCGCCCGTCGCGCCCGACAGCCGCCCGGTCGCTCCGCCCCGGCCCGCGCCGCCGCCGGCCGGCCTGAAACTTTCGGACGCCCCCAACCAGGGGCGGGTGGTCCAGCGGGAGGGTGTCGTCAAGCCGGTGGGCTACCTGTTCGGGCGTCCCTCGCGGTTTCAACTGGTGGTCGAGCGCGTGAACCGCATGGAAACGCTCTGTTATCTGTACGGCAACGATGAGCAGCTGTCCGGCTTCCAGAACCGCCGCCTGGCCATCGAAGGCCGTGAATACTGGATCCAGGGAGTGCGCCAGCCCATGCTGGTCATCGAGCGCATTCGCCTCTTGGATCGGTAGACGGAGGCCGGACATCCGCGGTATCCGGTTCCGCGCGGCGACGGCGGAAAAATCCCTGAATCAGCTCGCGGCATTCCGCTTCGAGCACGCCGGCGGTCCAGTCCGCGCGGTGGTTGAGCTCGGCGCGGCTCAGGCCGGGAAAGAGCGATATCGCGCCGCCGCGCAGGGGGTCCGTGACGCCCCATACGACCCGGGAAAGCCGGGCCAGTACAACCGCGCCTGCGCACATGACGCAGGGCTCCTTCGTGACATAGAGCGTGCAGCCGGTCAGCCGCCAGTCGCCGACGGCGGCCGCCGCCTGTCCGATCGCGAGGATCTCCGCATGCGCCGTCGGATCCTTCAGGGTCTCGACTTGGTTATGCGCCTTGGCGATCAGGTGCCCGTCGCGCGCGATCACAGCGCCGACCGGCACTTCGTCCGCTTCCGCCGCGGCGCGGGCCTGTGCCAGGGCCGCGCGCATGAAGAGCTCGTCCAGACCGATGACATTCATGCCGCCATCGTGAACGACGGCGCCTGAAATGAAAACAAAGAAAGGAAATCCGACCGCGAGGGGATTCCTGCCTTGACGGTATAGCCAACGTTCTTTCTTTTCTCGCGTCGCCCAGACGCCGCGCGTGGCGGAGTCTGTCGGATGTGCCGTTTCAAGCTTTGGATCCCATCGGGCCGCGTTTTCCAACCCGTGGAAAACAACGCGTCCGGCAGAGATCCAACGGGTGCGGGCCAACACGCCGAATCAATCGGACTGCGGCGTCGTGCTGCGAACCCGTCGGCGTCGGAACGCGGCGGCGATATCGGCCAGTTCCGGCGAACCCAGCAGGCGGGAGACCGCCAGAAAGACACCGCAGCCCAGAACGATGGCGAGAACGACCGCGGCCCATCGGGCCGGTTGGCGGGCCCAACCCGCCCCGGTCAGGCGGTGGAGGAGCACAACCTCTGATACCACGGCGGCGCCGGCCATCAGCGCCGCGGCCGTTGCGGTCCGCAGCAGGCTGACGCCGATCTCGCGCCAGCCCGGCGACCCGAGTCGCCGGTGCAGCTTGAGCGCCAGCCACACGCCGTTGACCGTCTCGGACACGACCGTGGCGAAGGCAATCCCGGCGTGCTTGTAGCGGAGCGGCCAGGTCAGCATGAACAGCACACTCAACACGATGTTGAGCAGGACGGTCCGGATCCCCACGCGCACCGGCGTCCGCGTATCCTGCAGGGCGTAGAAGGCCGGCACGAAGACCTTGCCGAGACTGAACACCAGCAGACCCGGCGCATAAAACCGCAGCGCCCGCACCGTCAGGAGGGTGGAATCCTCATCGAACAGACGCCGTTGAAACGACGCGCGAACGATCGGATGGCTGAGCGCCCAGAGCCCGACAGCCGCCGGAATCATGACGAACATCAGGATTCGTAGCGCGTGATTGACGGCGCGGCGGATCGCGTCGCGCTCGCCGCGGGCGGCGTGGCCGGAAAACATCGGCAACAGCACGGTGCCCAGTGCCGTGGCGAAGATCCCGAGCGGCAGGTAAATGAGCCGCTCGCTGAAATACAAGGCCGCCGCCGCCCACTCGCTCACGCCGGCCGCCAACAGCGTGTCGATTGCCACGTTCACTTGCGTGACGGCGCGGCCTACGGCGGCCGGCCCCATCAGGGCCAAGATGCGCAGCAGCCGCGCATCCCCGCGGCGGAGGAGGGGAAGGGGCCGCAGTCCCAGCCGCACGAGCGGCGGCAATTGGACGCCCCATTGCAGTGCGCCGGCGACCAGGATGGCCCAGGCGACGCCGTAAATGCGTTGTTCCGGCGTGTCGCCGAGACGCGGACAGACCCAGAGGATCGCGGCCACCCAGACCGCGTTGAGGATCCACGGCACGGCCGCGGGCAGCGCGAAGCGGTGATAGGAATTGAGCGCACCCATCGCAACGGCGGCCAGACAAATGAAGAACATGTAAGGCAGCAGCACGCGCAAGAGCGACAACGTCAGGGTCGCGCGCGGCGAAAGACCGGCGCGCAGCAGCGCAACCGAGGCGGCCAGGATGCCGAGGCCGACCAGCGCGGCGAGCGCCAGTCCGGTCATCGTGAATACCTGGCGCGCCAATTGCCATGCGCTGGCCTCGCCTTCGCGCTCCCGCGTCTCCACGAATACCGGAATGAAGGCCGCCGAAAGGGCGCCCTCGCCGAAAAGCGCGCGAAAGAGATTCGGCACGCGAAACGCGACGACGAACGCCGACATGGCGGTGGACGTGCCGAAGAAGCCGGCCATCAGGATATCGCGGACAAAGCCCATGCCGCGGCTGACGAGCGTCAAGCCGCCGATCATGCCCGCGGAACGGATGAGCCGCGAGCGTTCCATTTAGCGGAGGACCCCGAACGTGTATCCCGCTGCGGACAGCAGCACTTCAACGCCGGCGGAAGGTCCGACCATGCACAGCGGACGCCGCGGCGGATCGGACATCCACGCGCAGAGCACTTCGGCGGCGAAGATCGTATGATCGCCGGTCTCGCAGCGCGCCGCGACCCGGCACTCCAGTTGCGCCGCGCATTCCGCAACCAGGGGCGCCCGCACCCGTTCCGCCGGCGACGCGGTCAGGCGGGCCTCCCCGAACTTGTCGGCGCCCGGCTTGCGCGCGCTGTGGGTGCCGCAATACAAGGTCGCCTCCGCCAAGTCCTCGCCCGGCCACGCCAGTACGAATTCGCCGGAGGCGGCGATTAGACCGTGCGTGAAGCGCGCCGGCGCTACGCTGATCGCCACCATCGGCGGCGAGATCGAGGTGCGCATCCACCAGCCCAGCGGGCAGATGCTCCGCCGGCTTTCGTGCTCGGCCACGGCCCAGGTGACAATGGAGGGCCGCGTTGCGAACTTCCAGAACTCCGGCAAGGCAACCGGTTTCATCGGCGTCTCCCGAGTTGACGTATCAGGTCAAGGCGATGGGCGCATCGTCTTCGTGGTCGCGCTGCCAACGGCCCAGCCGCGCCGCCAGGTCGGAGCGGCGGGCCCGGCAGGCCGGATCGTGGGCGAGGTTTCGCAATTCGAGGGGATCCTCGACCCGGTTGTAGAGTTCGCATTCGCCCGTCGCAGAAAACAGGATCTTCCAACCGTCCGGGGAGACCAGGCCGCGCATTTCGCCGAACAGGGCGCGTCGGCACTCCGGCAACGCCCCGAACGGGGCGTGGATCGCCGCGAGCGCGTCGGTGAGTCCTTCGTCTTCGCGCGATTCGCGGTTATGCCAGACGAGGATTACATCGCGGTCCGGCGCCGGGCCGCCCTCCAGAACCGGACGCAGGCTGATGCCGTCCGTGCTAGGCGCCGGAGCGGCCGCGAGGTCGCAGAGCGTCGCGGCCAAGTCCACCTGCGAGACCGGTGCGGAAATCCGCACGCCCTGGCGCTGGCCGGGGAGTTTGATCAGCAGCGGCACCCGCACGCTTTCTTCGTAGAAAACGCCTTTCGTAATCAGTGCGTGGCTGCCCATCTGGTCGCCATGATCCGACGTGAAGACCACGATCGTGTTCTCCGCGTGTCCGGAGTCGGCCAGCGCGTCGAGGATTCGGCCGAAGTGATGATCCACCTGACTGGCCAGGCCCCAATAGCGCGCCAGCGTCTGCCGCACGCTCGCCTCATCGCTGGGGTCGCAGCCCGCGGGCTTGCGGCGGCATTGCAGCGCCGACATCAGGCGATGGCGCCGCACGCACGACGCATCCGGGGCGCGGAGCGCATTGGCGGGCAGCGGCACGTCGCGCGGATCGTATTGGCCATCGCGCGGGCCGGTGAACGGCATGTGCGGTTCCAGAACATTGACCGACAGAAACCAAGGGCGCCGGGCATCGCGGCGTGCCCGCAGGAATTCGATGGCTCGGTCCGCCACGAAGCGCGTCTTCGATTCCGATTCCGGCAGCGTCGCGATGAAGCCGCGGGGAAATACGTTCCGGTCAGGCTGGGGCGCATGCCCGCGCGACAAGAGCCAGTAATGATAATCGGACCGCGCGCCCCGGTCCCTGCCGGGGCTGAAGTGCGGATAGTACAGATCCTCGATGGAAATCCAGGTGGAGAATCCCTGTTGCGCAAACACCTCGTCGCCCAGGTGCCACTTGCCGATATACCCGGCTTCGTAGCCGTCCAGCAAGGCCGGCAGGCAACGGACCGCGGGATTCAGAAAGCCGTTGTTCATCCGCGCGCCGTGACGGTGCGGGTAGAGCCCGGTAAGCACACTGCCGCGCGATGGAGTGCATAGCGGCGCCGTGCAGTAGGCGTGCTCGAAGACCGTGGCCTCCCGGGCAAAACGGTCAAGACAGGGCGTCACGCCGTGACGGTTGCCGTAGGCGGCGAGTGTGTCGGCCCGCTGCTCATCGGTCCAGAGCAAGAGAATGTTCGGCCGTTCAGAAGAAGGGCTTGCGTTCATACGGGCGCAGCGTATCGCAGACGGTCTCGTTTGCGCAATGCGACAGCGCGATGCGACAGATCGCTTCGCGGGCCGCCACCAGGCCGAACATGCCGGTCAGCACGGAAAGACTCCCCAGCGGTCGCCGCGTCCGGCCCCGGGGCATCGCTTCGGCTTCTTCCGCCGCCCCGGTACAGGCCGTCTCGGCGTGGCGACGCGCCGGTTCTATGGAATAGACGCAACGAATGCCGCCGGTCACGCCGAACTTGCGCAGTCGTTTCCGGATCAACCGGGCGAGCGGACAGTGTTCCGTTTCGGCGAGATCCCCGACCCGGAGGGCCAGCGGATCGGTGCGGGTCGCCGCTCCCATGGAGGAGATCGTGAACAAACGCGCGCGGGCTGCCGCCGCGAGCAACTGAACCTTGGGCGAAAGGCTGTCAATCGCGTCAATGACGACGTCGGGGGCGCCGTCCAGCACGCGCTCAACCGTATCAGCGCCAACAAAGAGCGGCAGCGCTTCGACCGCGCAATCGGGATTGATGTCGCGGACACGACTCGCCGCGACGTCGACCTTCAACCTTCCGAGCGTTGATTCCAGTGCATAGAGCTGACGATTGATATTGGAGGCGTGCACGGTGTCGAAATCGACCAGCCGCAACGCCCCGACGCCGGCACGCGCGAGCCCCTCGACCGCATAGGAACCCACGGCGCCGAGGCCGGCGACAACAACGCGCGCGCGGCGCAGACGCGCCATCGCGTCGGGCCCGAGCAACAGTTCGGTCCGGATAAAGCGATGCATGTCGTCTGTCTAGCGCGTTCGGCGCCGGCCCGCAAGGTCGTGTTGGCCGGCGGGGTGCCACGGTCCGCACGCATTCGCCTGTTGCGGAGCCTCGGAGGTGGGACTATGCTTTTGCGTACGGCGGTTCGCCCCTTGGGATCATGAATACCTCTCAACACAAGGCAGAAGTGCTCCGGTCGGAACTGGCGGGGACATGGTTTGTCGAAGATGCCACGGACCTGCGCCGGATGATCGAGCGTTGGATGCGGGAAGCCGGCGCGGGCGGGCCGTCGCGGCCGGCGGCTCCGGTGCGCGCCTTGATCCTGCCGCACGCGGGATATTCGTATTCCGGCCGTGTCGCCGCCGCGGGCATGGCGAGCATCGCCGGCGCCGCCTTCCGCCGCGTCATCGTCATGGGACCGACGCATCGAATTCCATTGCCGAACCGAGTCGGCGTGCCCGATGGCGGCCGGTACGAGACTGTGCTGGGCGAGATTCCGCTGGACACGGCGCTGTTGAACCGGCTGCTCCGCGATCCGATCTTCGGCGTGTTCGAGGGCGCGTTGCCGGGCGAACACAGCGTCGAAATTGAATTCCCGATGCTGCAGGTGGCGCTCCGCGACTTTGTACTGGCGCCGCTCGTGGTCGGCCAGTTGAACGAGGGGGTCGCGCGTGCGGTCGCGCGCCGACTGCGGCCGGAACTCGACGGCGAGACCCTGCTCGTCGTCAGCAGCGATTTCACGCATTACGGGCGCGCCTTCGGCTATCGGCCCTTCGTCCAGGACGTTGAGACGAACCTCAGGCGGTTGGACCTCGGCGCGTTGGCGTGGATTCAACGCCGGGACCTGGCCGGTTTCCGGCGCTATCTGGAGGAAACCGGCGCGACGATCTGCGGCCGCGACCCGCTGTCCGTGTTGATCGCCCTGCTCGGCGAAGAGCAGGAGGTGCGGTTGTTGAAGTATGAAACCTCCGGCCACGTCACGGGCGACTGGTCGCATGTGGTGAGTTATTTGGCCGCGGCGGTGTCCGGCCCCTGGCCGGCGTCGTCGGGTCCGGATGCGGGGCGTGACTCATGAACTCGGGCACCATCGAATTGACCCCGGAAGAGCGGACTTCGCTGCTGCGCTTGGCGCGGGGGACGATCGAAGGTTATCTGCGCGAGGGGCGCGTTCCGGAACCCCGCGATCTCGGCATCCGGATCACGCCGGGGCTGCGAGTCATCGCGGGCGCCTTCGTGACGCTGCACGAAGACGGCGAACTCCGCGGTTGCATCGGCGAGATCGAACCGGAGCGCGAATTGTATCGCGCCGTGCGCGACCACGCGCTCAACGCCGCCTTCAAGGATCCGCGCTTCCGTCCATTGACGCCGGCGGAGCTGCCGCGCATCGTCATCGAGATCTCCGCCCTGACGCCGCCCGTCGAGGCGCATTCCTGGCGGGACATCGAGATTGGGCGGCACGGTGTGGTGTTGAGCAAGGCCGGACGGCGGGCGGTGTTTCTGCCGCAGGTCGCGCCGGAACAGGGGTGGAATGTGGAGACGATGCTGGATTATCTGGCGATGAAGGCCGGACTGCCGCGGGATGCCTGGCGCGAGGGCGCTCGGTTCGAAGTCTTTGAGGCCGTCGTATTTGGCGAGAAGGATTAGACTGCCTCGCGACGGGCGCGGTGGTAGGATAACGAAAGTGTCAATGCAGGGGTGCCCTGATGAAAAAGAAGGTGCATAGCGCGTCGAGCGCATTCACATTGATCGAGCTGCTCGTCGTGATCACGATCATCGCCCTGTTGATGATGCTGCTGATGCCGAGCATCGGCAACGTCCGGCGCGGCGCGCGAACCATTCAGTGCAATTCGGTGATGAAGCAGATCGGGATCCTGTGGAACTCCTTTGCGGCGGACCATGAAGGACGGGGACCGGGCCGGGCGACGCGGAACTTCATCAAGAACAACCCGAACGATTTTTGCTGGATGGATATTCTGAATCATTATGTTGGGCAGGGACAGGATGTCTTCCCCGCGGGTTCGACGGGTCCGATCCAGCGGTGGAATGGCGACGTTTCGGTGTCGCCGGAACAGGTCATGCAGCCGGGAAAGGGCAAACTGGCCTGCCCGGAGTTGCGGATTACGGCCGACGGCGTTTCGCCGGGAACCTATTACGGCCGCTTCTGGCTTGCCAATTCCAATGCGGTGGGCGGCGAAAACTGGGTCAATACGGCCGGCGCGAGTTTGCAGCCGGGTTGCTGGGCCACCGACTTTGGCCCCGGCCGCTATGGCAAGATCGTGAAGCATCCGTATTTCGAACCGTTCTGTTTGGGCACTCCAATGAGTCTCTTTCGGACGCCCCAGAAGACGTACTTGGTCATCGAAGCGCGCCGCGGTCATGACGACACGAATCGCCGCATTCCGCTGTCTACGGAAATGAATCCGCTGGCGGCCACAGAAGCACAACCGTGGGGCGGCCACATGGCCTTCCGCCATCCCGGCCTGACCGCCATCTTTTTGATGGTGGACGGCCACACCGAGCGGTTGCCCAACACGGAACCCTCGCTGGTGGCCAACGAGCGATTCATCGCCTATTGACAAGGCGATGCCGAGACTCCTCGCGGCTTGATTACGAGGCTACTTCGCGCCACGTTCCAGCCGATAACGGCTGTCAAAGGCTTCCGCCGGCGGGGTTCCGTACGGCAGTTCCGCGCGCGCCGGGATGTCCGTCCGGAGTGTGACAAATGCTTTCAGCACACCCTGTTGAAGCAGCGGCGCCGCCAGTTCGGGCACCACCACGTTGGCCGCGTAGATGGGCGGGCAATTGCCGCCGCCGATCCGCCGAAGAAGATCGACGGGGGGCGGCCCCATCAGCGAGTAATACGCTTGGGCGTCCGGGTGCGCCTTGAGCGCGAGGGCGATCAGTTCCGGCGGCAGCGTTTCCTGTTCCAGCATCATGCGCTCCTCGGGCGGCAAATCGGGTACCCACGGTACGACGTGAAACGATTTGGGTTGGGCGCCCTGCCGAATCCCCGCGATATGCGAACTCAACAGGATTTGCGCATTCTTGGAATAGGCGGCCGCGCCGCTATGTAACACCACGATCTTGGCGCCGTCCGGCAGGTCCTCCGACATCACCTGGCCCAATCGGAAACCCACCGCCTGCGGCCAGAGCGAATATTCCGGCAGAGCCGCGCCGCGACCTGACCCGACGGCCAGGCGAATACCGATAACGGCCAGCGCCGCAATAACCAGGCCCAGCAGCAGCGGCTTGGCGGCGCTCCCCAGCGATTGGCGCTTGCCGTAGACGACGACCAGCGCCAGAAGCAACAGGGCGGACACCCAGCCGAAGACCGCAGTATTCATGGCAATCTCCATTCGCGCACCATCATCTGACACGACTCCGGACCTGTGTCAACCGTGACCTGTCGCGAACGGGCGGTTTATGTAAGGCCCGCGGCGATGCGCAGCTTCGCGATTTCGTTCGCGGTCAGCGGGCGCGCGGCGCCCAGCGTCAAGTGGCCCAGTCGCAGCGGACCCAGTTCCGTGCGAACAAGGCGGAGCACGCGGCGGCCGACGGCCTCCATCATCCTGCGGATCTGCCGGTTGCGCCCTTCGCGCAGTCGGATGTCATACACCGGCCCGTCCCGGTGCGGATGCGGGGCGGGCGCAATTCCAGCCAATCGCAAGTGAACGCCTTCGAGGAAGAGCCCTGCGATCAAGCGCTGCATGTCAACGGAGTCCAAGTCGCGGTCCAGCCAGACCCGATACCGCTTCTCGACTTCGTAGCGGGGATGGGCCAGGCGCAGCGCGAGTTCGCCATCGTTGGTGGCGAGCAGCAGCCCCTCGCTCTCGTAGTCGAGGCGGCCGACGGGATAGACGCGGCCGATCGAACGCGGAAGCAGATCGAGACAGGTGCGCCGTCCCTGCGGATCGCGGCAGGTGCTCACGAAGCCCGGCGGCTTGTTCAGCAGCCAATACGCCTTGGCTTCCGGCGCCACGGGGCGACCGCGCACGGTGACGCGATGGCGACCCGGCAGCACCTTGAACGCGGGACTCGTGACGACAGCGCCGTCCACCCGCACGACGCCTTCCGAAATCAGACCCTCGCAGCGGCGGCGGGAACCGACGCCGCAGGCCGCCAGGTATTTCTGGAGACGCCACTCAGACGGGCTTGGTCTTGCGCAGCCCGTAGGCGCGGTCGCCTTTCTTCCACTGCCCGCGCTGTTGAAGCACATTGATGCGCTCGAATCGTTTCAGAACGTTGCGCTTCGCGGCAATCTTGTTGACGCCCTTCAAGCTCGAATGGACCGACATGGCCGTTCTCCGTAGTCGAATCATGCGCCGCTTTGGCGATGAAAAGGTCATTCTCGCCCCATCGGCGGCGCAAGTCAATCCCGATATCGATGGCGTCAAACATCTTGTCACCGGGGCGCGGCTGGCCTAGCATCGCGTGCGTTGACGTTCGCCACGGCCCGCGGCCTTTTCCGGAGAGGTGGCTGAGTGGCTGAAAGCAACGGTTTGCTAAACCGTCGTACCGGTAACAACTGGTACCGGGGGTTCGAATCCCCCCCTCTCCGCCAGATTTCGCGGGCATCGCCGCTCGCGGCGACGCCTGAACGGCGGAGTTCGCGGGCGGAGGAGACGCCGACCGCCGCTCGGATGCGCTCCGGGCTTGCATCCGCTGTTGCGCGGCGTATCTTCACCCCATTCGGCGTTGTCGAGGTAAACTGGAGTCTATGTCCAATACCACGTTCTGCCCTGTATCCGATTCCGACCGCGATGCCCTGCTGGCGGCCGTGGGTGCGCGCAGCATCGAGGACTTGTTCGCCGACGTGCCCGATCATCTCAAGGCCCGGGAGTTCCGCGTGCCGGATGGAGTCTCCGAGCTGGAGATGATGCGGCGGCTCCGAAATCTGGCAGCTCGCAATTCCCAGAATCTCATCAATTTCTGCGGCGGGGGATTCTACGATCACTTCGTGCCGGCCGCGATCAATGCGTTGACCTCGCGCGGCGAGTTCTACACCGCGTATACGCCCTATCAAGCCGAGGCATCCCAGGGAACGCTCCAGGCGATATATGAATGGCAAAGCGCCATCGCGCTGCTCACCGAGATGGACGTCGCCAACGCTTCGCTCTACGACGGCGGCACGGCCTTGTTCGAGGCCTTGTTGATGGCGCTGCGCGCGACCGGGCGCTCCCGCGCCCTCGTGGACCAGGGAGTCAATCCGATTTACCGCGTCATGCTGCGCAGCTACACCGCGAACCTGTCGCTGGATTACCGCGAGATCGGACTGGCCGCGGGACGCGCCGACCGCGCGGCCTTCACGGCAGCGCTCGACGACGAGGTGGGCGTGGTGGTGCTGCAGTATCCCAATTTCTTCGGCGTCATCGAGGATTTGAGCGACCTGATTGCGCACGCGCACCAGGTCGGCGCGCTCGTCGTCGTTTCGGCCTACCCGGTGGCGCTGGGCGCGCTGAAGACGCCGGGCGCCATGGGGGCGGATATCGTCACGGGCGAGGGCCAGAGCCTCGGCATCCCGCTTTCGTTCGGCGGGCCGTATCTGGGTTTCATGGCCGCGCGCCATGAACTGGTGCGCCGGATGCCGGGTCGGATCGTGGGGGCGACCGAGGATCGCCTGGGGCGTCGCGGTTATGTGTTGACGCTTCAGGCGCGCGAACAGCACATCCGGCGCGAGAAGGCCACGTCGAACATTTGCACCAACGAGGCGTTGTGCGCGCTGCGCGCGCTGATCTACCTGACGCTGATGGGCCGCCAGGGCATGGTGGAGCTGGCCGAGCGATGCGGCGCGGCCGCCGCGTATGCGTTCCGTCGGCTCACGGCCCTCCCGGGGGTGACGGCGACGTTCGATGCGCCCTTCTTCAACGAGTTCGCGTTGACGCTGCCGCGCGACGCCGCGGACGTGGTCGGCACGCTGATCGAACACGGCATCGCCGCCGGCTTTCCCGTGTCGCGGTACTACGCCGATATGGACCGGGTGTTGCTGTTGGCCTTTACGGAGAAGCGGACCAAGGAAGAGATTGACCTGCTGGCGACACGCTTGGAAGCCGCGCTGGCCGGCGCCTGACACACCCCACCATGAGTCCGGAACGCGAGATTCGAATCGCCGTAGTCGGAGCAGGCGACAACACGCGGCGCCGCCACCTGCCCGGATTGCAGTCGATTTTCGGTGTGCACGTGACGGGAGTGGTCAATCAATCCGAGGCGTCGTCGCGGCGCGTGGCCCTCGAGTTTGGTATTCGTCGGATCTACCGCGACTGGGCCGAGGCGGTCAGCGCCCCGGACAACGACGCCGTGGTCATCGGCACGTGGCCGAACCTGCACGCGCGGGTTGCCATCGCGGCGCTGGAGGCGGGGAAGCACGTCCTGTGCGAGGCGCGGATGGCGCGCGACGCCGCGGAGGCCCGCGCCATGCTGGCCGCCGCGCAGCGCCGGCCGAACCTGATTGCGCAGCTCGTGCCGGCGCCCTTCAGCCTTGGCGTGGACGCCACAGTGCAGCGGCTGATCGCGGAGGGGTACCTCGGCGAGATCCTGGCGGTGGAGCATCACGGCCCGGCCGCGTTTCCGGATACCTCGGGCGCTTTGACCTGGCGCAAGGACCGCGATTTGAGCGGTTTCAATACGGCCGCGCTGGGGATCGTGTATGAGATGCTGTTGCGCTGGGTCGGCGAGGCTTCGCTCGTCACGGCCCTGGGGCGGGTGCACCCGCGCATGCGCCGGGACGCCGAGGGCCGACTCCGGGCCGTCACCATTCCGGACCACCTGGACGTGCTGGCCGAAATGGCCTGCGGCGCTCAGTTGCATGTGCAACAAAGCAGCCTCACGACCGGCTTGCAGGGCGGTGGGACCTATCTTTTCGGCACGGAGGGGGCGCTGCGCTTCCACGAGGGGACGCTCTACGGCGCGCGCCGGCCGGCGACGGAATGGAACTCCATAGAAATTCCGGCGGCGGAGCGCGGGGGCTGGCGCGTCGAGGCCGAGTTCGTCGCCGCGATTCGCGGCACCGAACGGGTGCGCCGCACGACCTTCGAAGATGGCGTGAAATATATGGAGTTTGTCGAGGCGGTCTCCCGTTCGATTGCGCAGCGGCGGGCAGTCAATCTACCCCTGAGGCTGGACGTCTCCGGCGAGTGACCTCCGGAATGGAGCGATCATGATTCTCATGGCGTCCTGGAACCCCTTTTGGCAGACGGTCGCCGGAACGCTCTTCACGTGGGGGGTAACGGCGCTGGGCGCGGCGGCGGTTTTTCTGCAACGTAATCCCAGCCGGCGCATGCATGACGGCATGCTGGGTTTCGCGGCCGGCGTCATGATTGCCGCCAGCTATTGGTCGCTGCTGGCGCCGGCCATCGCCATGTCGGAGAACCTGGGCCGCTGGTCGTTCTTCCCGCCGCTGGTCGGCTTTCTGCTGGGGGGCGTGTTCCTTCGGGTGGCGGACCGGTTGCTCCCGCACCAGCATCCCGCCGTGGCAATGCCGGAAGGATTGCACACCCACTGGCGCCGCAGTGTGCTTCTCGTGACCGCGATCACGCTGCACAATATTCCGGAGGGGTTGGCCGTGGGAGTGGCCTTTGGCGCCGCGGCGGCGGGCGAATCCGGATACTCGTTCGCCTCGGCCCTCGCACTGGCGATCGGCATTGGCATCCAGAACCTCCCGGAGGGAGTGGCCGTGTCCGTGCCGCTGCGCGGCACGGGAATATCCCGGCGGCGCGCCTTCTTCTGGGGACAACTGTCCGGCATGGTCGAGCCCGTGTCGGGACTGCTGGGGCTGCTGGCGGTCACGTTGGTCAAACCGCTGCTGCCCTATGCGCTCGGATTCGCCGCTGGCGCCATGATCTATGTCGTTGTCGAGGACGCGATCCCCGAGTCTCAGGGCAACGGGAACACCGACGTGGCCACCCTTGGGGCGATGCTGGGATTCGCCCTCATGATGACCCTCGACGTGGCGCTCGGCTAGGACCGCGGCGGCGCCGCACTGTCCGCGTCCGTTCCCAATCGCGTCAGGAGCAGCAGGGCTTCGCTTTCGACAGGCGACAGGTCCAGCCGCGGCAGGGCGGCCGGGACCAGCACGGTCGTGCCCGGCCTCCACACTTCGCGCCCGCCCGCCCACGATGCCGCGACAGCACCGTGCGCAAGGAAGACCGACACAAAGCTGCCGGCATCAGGCAACAGGGTCACGGGCGTTCGCAGGCGCCAACGCTCCATCCGGAAGAAGGGGCAGGCCAATAGCTCCTCGCGGACATTGGGCGCGGCCGCGGGCAGGGGAACCGGACGACAGCGGACCGGATCGGCGTCGTTCCAACGTATCACCCGCAGGGCCTGCGCCAGGTGCGTCTGGCGCGGCCGGCCGTCGTGGCCGACCCGGCCCCAATCGTAGATGCGATAGGTGGTGTCCGAATTCTGCTGCACTTCGAGCAACAGGCATCCGGCGTCAATCGCGTGGACACGGCCGCCGGGAACGAAAATCGCGTCGCCGGCCGCCACCGGCACCGCCGCAAGCACCGATTCGAGGTCGCCGCGTCGAAGGGCCTCTTCGAGGGCTCGGCGGTCGGCGCCCGGCCGCAATCCCGCAAATACGCGCGCATTGGGCGCAGCATCGAGGATATACCACATTTCCGTTTTGGCTTCCCCGCCGTATCGGGCGGCCGCCGCCTCGTTCGGATGCACCTGGACGCTCAAACGCTCGCGCGAATCAATCAGCTTGATCAACAGCGGGAAGCTCGGGCGGTCGGCGGGCGCCCGCCGGCCCAGCAACCGCGGCCCGAGCGCCTCGATGATCTCGCTGAGCGGATGCCCGGCCCAGGCCCCGTTGTCGGCCACGCTCATGCCGTCGGGTCGGGAGGAAATCTCCCAGGATTCGGCATAGATTCCCGGGGGGGCGTTTCGATGGAACGTCGAAACGATTCGGGTGCCGCCCCAGACGTAATCGCGGTACACAGGGCGAAAGCGCAGCGGGTAGAGTTCCGATGCAGACGCATTCACGGCGCTAGAGTAACGCAGTCTGCGGCGCCGATCAAACCTCCGTTGAACCGACGGCGGCCCGCCGTTTGGGCGAATTTCCAAAGCGTGGAAGCCCGGTAGGGCCGGGCTTCCAAGCCTTGGAAGGCTAAGACGGTCAGTACTTCACCGAGCAGCCGTAGGGCTTGGTGCTCGGCGACTCGATCGCCTTGCCGGCGAGCGCCGCTTCGAGCGCGGCGCGGACGAAATTCCGCGCGCCCGCGATGTCCGCCGGATTCGTCGAAGGCTTATCATCAATCGCGCCGGCGTAGATCATGACGCCTTCCGGATTGACGATGAAGATGTGCGGTGTCGTCTGCGCGCCGTAGGCGCGTCCGACTTTTCCGTCGCTGTCCAGCAGCACCACCGTCGCGGCGACTTTCCAATCCGCGATCCGCTTCTTCCATTCTTCCTTCGTGAAGTGGCCCTGTTTGCCGGGCGCGGACGAATTGATGCTCAACCACACGACGCCCTTTTCCGTGAACGTCTGCTGCAGTCCCTGCATATTCCCGGATTTATAGTGTTTCACCACGAAGGGGCAGTCGTAGTTTGTCCATTCGAGCACGACATATTTTCCGCGGAAATCCGCGAGCGAATGCTCTGGGCCTTCCACGGATGTCAGTGTGAAGTCAGGCGCCGCCTGGCCGACTTCCGCCGCCCGGATGGACGCCGAGGACGCCCCCAACGCCAGTGCGGCTATCAGCAGGGTAGCTGTTGTTTTCATGATCCGGCCTCTCCTCATGATATTTCCGCGATCACTCTTCCATCGGACGGCCGCCGCCCGCGGAGCAGCGGCGCCGCCGTTTTTCACGGCATCGGCCGCAACCTTGCCGCCGATACGCCTGCAAAAAGCTCGCGCGCGGGCGCCGGATGTCCGCTGCCCTCGCGCAGCACGCCTTCCAGCCGATCGCCGACGGAGCGCCGCCGCGCAGTCTTGCCGAGCTGCAACAAGTATTCGCCGCCGTCGGTCGGATGCCAGACCTGCGGAGCCGACGGTT
Organism: uncultured Verrucomicrobiota bacterium; assembly: GCA_964386675.1. Taxonomy (GTDB): domain Bacteria; phylum Verrucomicrobiota; class Kiritimatiellia; order PWTM01; family PWTM01; genus CALGXT01. The sequence goes on along the minus strand of CAYLTB010000029.1, from coordinate 3,310 downwards.
CGATCAGGTCTTCTGCCGCGCTGAGAAATACAAAGCGCCGCAGCGTGGCGCCGTCCAGGTGGGCCGGCGGGCGCACGTGCAAACGAACCGAGTCATTGTCTTCCTCGAATCGAAACGCCCAATCGTCGGATTCCCGCGGTACGCGCGCAACGAACCGGGCCAGCAGATCCGCGTCCGATGTCCGGGGTCCCGGCTCTTGCGCGATTCGAAAGCCCAACGCCACCTCGGCGCCGCCGGGAACGCAGGTCTCCTTGCACAACAACCATTCGGCGCGCGCCGCGATACGCACGGCCGCGATGCCCGCCAAATCGTCGGGCGGGGTAATCACGACCGGCAGCACGACTTCGCCGGCATAGCCGTAACTCGCCAGCGGCGGATCGGAAAACAGCGCGGGAACGGGCCATTGGATCGGCCCCGCCTTGAAGCCGGGCGGCAGTTGCCATTCGACGCGCGTGGGTAGACCGGAATCACCGGGATTGACCCAATAGATGTGCGCTCCTTCGGGCATCCGAATATGGATGCCCACCGTGAATGGCGTTCCTGGGCGCACCGTCCGCGTTTCGGCGATCAGGCGCGCCTCCGCCCGCAACTCCTCCGCTGTGGCAACGAGCGGCGCCGCCATGTCGGCGATCAGGAGCGCCGCAATACTGAACTTGGCGATAAGCATAGTAGAAGATACCCGCATGCCGTACCGGATGCAAACGCGCCATGATCGTAAATACCCGAACGTCGCCCGCCGAGGTGCGCGCATGCCCTCGCGTCATTATGTAAAAAGTCCGGGCGGCCAACGCTAAGGGGCGACATCGCTGGAGGGCGGCGATGGCTCTTCAACAGACGCCAGGTCATCGTCGGGCGCCATCAACGGATCGGTCTCGGCGGGCTGGACCGCCGTCATCCGATGCAGATGATTCAGATAGAACAAGGTGGCGATCTGGAGCAGGACAAACAGTACGATCAGCGAATAGGCGATCCACGGGCTGGGCCGGCGGTGCGCGCGGCCGGGCGCTGCGCCGGCGATGCCGGCCGGCGGCTGGAACTCGAACTCAAACTCGCCGATCGTGAGCCGGTCGCCCGGCCGCAACCGATGAGCGATTTCGTTGCGTCCGTTGACCCGCACGGGAGCGCCGGCCTCGATCGCGCTGACGGTGACGACGCCGTTGATCTCGCGCAACTGCGCGTGCCGCGCGGCAATGCCGCTGCCGGTCAGGCGCACCTCGCAACCGTCCGCGCTGCCGATCGTCACCACCGCGCCGTGCACCGCCAGGCGTCGTCCGCGATGCTCTCCGCTGAGTGCGATCAGGTGATACATGGTCGAAACCCTATCGCATCCGGGCTTGACCTCGCAAGCGTGGGCGCGCACGATCTATCGGCTATGAATCCAAACGATTACCCCGTCACACTTGACGCCCTGGCCGCGTTGTGCAAGCGGCGCGGCTTCATCTACCCGAGTTCGGAGATCTACGGCGGCATCAACGGGTTCTGGGACTATGGGCCGATGGGTTGCGAACTGAAACGCAACGTGCGCGAGGCCTGGTGGAAGGCCATGTTGCGCGAGCGCGAGGACGTGGTCGGGTTGGACGCCTCGATCATCATGCATCCGCGCGTCTGGGAGGCCTCCGGGCATGTCGGCGGATTCAGCGATCCGATGCAGTCTTGCCGCCAATGCCGCAAGATGTACCGCGCCGATCAGGTGGGCGATCAGTTGAAGGAGAGCGGCTGGTGGAAGGCGCTGACGGACGCGGCCGCCGTGACGGGCCAGGGACGCGTCACCTGGAATGCCGATGCGGCGAACCGCTGGTTGGAGCGAAAGGGCACGAGTCAGGCACCCGGACTGGCGGCCCGACTGGCCGAGGGCGGGGAGGCGGGACGGTCTGCCCGGTTTGCCGCGCTGCTCGACGCGTGGGCCGTGCCGGGGGCCGGCCTGCCGTGTCCGTCCTGCGGCGGCGAGTTGACTGCGCCGCGCGAGTTCAATCTGATGTTCCGCACCTTCATTGGCGCGCTGGAGGATAGCGCGAGCCAGGCGTATCTGCGGCCGGAGACGGCGCAGGGTATCTTCGCCAACTTTCTGAACGTCGTGGATACGGCGCGCGTCAAGGTGCCCTTCGGTATCGCACAGATCGGCAAGGCCTTCCGCAACGAAATCAACCCGCGCAACTACACGTTCCGCTCGCGCGAGTTCGAGCAGATGGAGCTGGAGTTCTTCATCCCGCCGGGTACGGATGCCGAATGGCACGCCTTCTGGGTCGAGGAGCGGCTGCGCTGGTACCGCACCATCGGCCTGCCGGAGGGACGGTTGAGCCGGTATGTGTACAGGGCCGAAGAACTCGCCCATTACGCGAGCGCCTGCGTGGACGTAATGTACGAATTTCCGTTTGGATCGCAGGAGTTGGAAGGCATCGCCGCACGCGGCGCGTTCGATCTGGGGCGACATCAAACGTTCAGCGGAAAGTCCATGGAGTACTTCGACGCTGAAAAGAATCAGCGTTACGTGCCCCATGTCGTGGAGCCTTCCGCCGGCGTGGACCGCGTGGCGCTCGCAGCGCTGTGCGAAGCCTATCGGGAGGAGTGGGTCCCGGCCGAGGTCGGCGCCGAACCCCGCACGGCGGAGCCCGGCCGCCCGCCGCCGGAGGGCTTCGAGACGCGCACGGTCTTGCGCTTCGCACCCGTACTGGCGCCCATCAAGGCCGCCGTGTTCCCGCTGCTCAAGAACCGGCCTGAATTGGTCGAGAAGGCGCGTCAGATCTATATGCAGATCCGCCGCCGGTGGCCCGTGTTCTACGATCAGACCGGTGCGATCGGCCGCCGCTACCGGCGCCAGGACGAGGTGGGTACGCCGTGGTGTATCACCGTTGATTTTCAGACGCTCGAAGACGGTACCGTCACGCTGCGCGACCGCGACACCCTGCGTCAGGAGCGCTTGCCCGCAGCCGGGCTTGTGGAACGACTGTCCGCCGCGCTGGGCGAGTGTTGAGGTTCGTGCGCGCCGGTTGGAGGAAGATGCGATGGCCTATGTGGATGTGAGTTGCGCGTCCTGCGGACATCAATCTTCGGTGGACGCGACCGTGGCGGCCCGGATGAAGAACTGTCCGGCGTGCAACGCGGAACTCCCGCCGCCGACCAGTGCTGCGTCAGCGGCGCCCGCCGCATCCGCGGCGGCCCCGCCAGAGCCGCCCGCGACGGAACATTCCCGGCGCCGCCTGTTCCTGCGACGGGAAGCGCTTGCGGCGACTCCGACCTCCGAGGAATCCGGTCCGGCAAAACCGGTTTCTGATGCGCCGACGGGCGGCGCCGCGGCAAGCCCGGCGGAACC
>CAYLTB010000028.1:0-25887 GCA_964386675.1 uncultured Verrucomicrobiota bacterium | reverse complement strand
AGGCGCCGACGAAAGACCATCCGAACCCAATGTAACTTCCGCCGCATCGTTCAGCGTCCCGCGGTCCTTCCGCGCCAGCGCTATTGCCGGTGGCAGCTCTGGTAACGGCGCTGGTGACGGCGCTTTTGCATAGCCATCGGCCGCCGGAGCGGATCGCCAACTCCTCAACTGTGAACCCGCCACGAATCCCATCAGCGCCACGACCGCGGCCGCCGCCGGCAACAGCCATCGCCGATCCAACCACTGCGCCCGCCGGAATCGAAGCGGCGGCGAAACCAGCCCCGCGCGAAGCTCCGGACGAAGACGGTCGGCGATGCCGGCCGCCAGCGCAGGGTCTGCCAGAGCGTTGCGCGCCAAATCGAGAGTCGTCGCCAGTTCGCGCGACAACGCCCGGCAGACATCGCAGTTTTCCAGATGGCGCCGCACGGACTCCTTCTCGGAGACGGGCAACTCGCCCGCCAGGTAGTCCGTCAGGCGCTCGCGCCATACGGCGCACTCCTTGTCGGGATCATGCCTCATGGCGAATTATCCCCGCTTTTTTGAGACTGTCCGCGAGCTTTCGGGTTGCGTTATGGAGCAGGCAGCCGACGGTTCCGACGCGGCGACCGGTGACCCGGGCAATGTCGGCATACGACATACTTTCCTGCAGCCGCAGCAACAGCACTTCACGCTCCGACGGATCCAGTTGCGCCATGTGTTCGAGGACCAGTCGCCGGCGGTCGCGGTCGTCGAGCGCCGCAGGCGCCTCGGGCGGCGCGCTGGCCGCTTGTTGCCGCGCGTTGCGCTCGTGAAGCTGGCGGAGCCGGCGCTCGCCGCGGATGTGGTCAACCGCGGCGTTGTGCGCGGTGCGGTACAACCACTGACGCAGACGACCGTCGTCCGGCCAGCGAGGCGTCCAGCGACGACTCAACCGGATGAACGCCTCCTGAACAACGTCTTGCGCGGCGGCAGAGTTGTTCAGCATCCGCGTCGCGTATCGCAACAATGCGCCTTCGTACTTCGCCACAATGGTCTCCAAGTTCGGAGCTCCGGCCCTGGCGTCGGCCTCGGCCCCCGTGACTGCCTGCTCCATAGACCCTCGATCCACGGCCGTACCGTGGTTGAAACGATCGGCGCCCGGCACTTGTTTACCAGAATCTGGCATGGCGTTGTCCGTGTCGACGCATGCTGCGCTCCCTCGGCTCGGCCGACAACGATAAATACGCCTAATCGGCGCGCGATTCAGGACGCGACAGCGAGCGCCGCTCGGTCGTCAACGTTCCACATCTCGCTTTACGGACGGGCCGTTTTCCAAGCCTTGGACGACGCCACCCTATTCGCGTCCAAGCTTTGGAAACCGGTCCGCGTCACACGGCCCGAATCCAGGAAATCCTCATGGATGGAGCCCACTCCGATCACGGGCCGATCCGCAGCCAGGGGCCTTCACTCGCGCGGCGAGGTCCGGGCGGGGCTGCTCCGAAAGTAATTCAACCTGACCCAGCCCCAGTTCAGGACCAGATGAATCATGGCGAGTATCGCAAAAAGGATCCCGCCGCCTTCATGCAACACCTCGAACATCTGGGGGGAGATGGACTCGCTGAGAAGACCGGTGACGATCTGGTTCAGCGCGAGAATCCCAAGGAAAACGTTCACCACTTTCAAGGCGGCAATGCGCTTCATGTGTTCAGCTCCCATCGCTCCGGCGACCTGCCGATGATACCCCGGACCCCTTCACCACGGAACGGCTTTTCTCGAAATGGTCCGCTGTCATTGCTCCGTCGGTTTCACGGGTGTCAGAATTCCGATCCGCCAAGGGAACTGGCCGTATTTCCGGCCGGCTTTGTCCCGCTCCAGCATGCCCTGAAACACAAGCCGCAAATCGTCGGGGTCAATCGTCATCGTCTGGTCCACGCCGTCGCGGATGAGTTCGCCGTGGCTGACATTGTCGGTCCACGGCTCAATCCCCCTGGCGGGGCGGATGTTCCGTGAGCCGGCAAAGGGTTGCTCCGCCGTGTCGGCCAGCGGCGTCCAGGCGCCGTCCAGGCGGTCGGCCAGATAGGCCTTGTAGTACCGGCGGCCGTTCTCCTCAATGATGGTCAGGTACTGGTCCCGGCCCTTCAGTCGGTAGGTATGGCTGGCCTCGAATATGGCCGCGTGCAGCGCGACCTCGCAATGGTCAAAGCCCCGGGGAAACTCCTCCAGCCTGGTCCACATCCGCCAGAGCTTGCCGTTGTTGGTCGTGAAGAACAGGTAGGCCCGCCGGTCATCGCATATGATCCAGAAGTCCAGTCCTCCCTCGATGCGGGGATCGTTTTCGCCGCCGTCCAGGATCGGCTGCGCCGGCGTCCATGATTTCGGGTCCGCAAGGTCGGTTGTTGTCGAGTACGCGATCCACATCTTCTTGGCGCCGGCAACGCCCATCTGGTAAACGAGATACCACTTCCGGTGCGGCGAGAAGTAAAAGACCTGCGGGGCGCAGAAATAACGGCTGCCGCTGACGCCCAGGATCGTGCGCGGCGCCCGGTCGGCATCTTCCCACCGTTCGAAGGCGCAGTATTCGATGACCGTTCTCTGGGGAAGCTTTACGGTCATGAACACATGCCACCGTCCCTCGTGCCAGACGAGGGTCGGGTCCTTCTGCGCGACACTGACCTCCGTGGCCCGTCGTTCGGGAGTAATCAGCGGGGCCGTATATTCCCACGCGGCGGGAACATGAATCGCTTCCCGTTTCAATCCCGCGTGTTCCGTCATAGAAGGCTCCGCCGCAATAGTACCGGACATCAGGGTCACCACGAAAGCCGCGATTCTCGCCTTCATATCTGTGCGCTCCGGCCTCCGCCTTCCGAGCGCTTCATCGTCCCCACGATGAAACGGACACTGGTGAAGCGCGGGGCGTGGAATCCGCATGGGCTATTGCATCTTCCCGATTTGCCTGTATCGAAAGCCGTCCATGGCGTGGTCGTTCACCATGCCGACGGCCTGCATGAATGCGTAGCGGATGGTCGAGCCGACGAAGTTGGAGCCTCGTTTTTTCAAGCTCGGCGCATTCGGCTGTGCTGCCGCGGCCTCACTCCGCCGCTGGATACATCTGGGATTTCCTGAGCAATCGGGCCGTGCCAAAGACCGCGAAAAACACGCCGATGACCCCCATGAACAGGGTTCCCGTGTTGCCGGAGAGGATCAGCGGCAGAAAGCCGAAAAAGCAGAATACGGCGCCGAGCAGAAGGATGAACAGGCCGGAAGACCGGACCTGGGCATTGGCGGCCGCGAGGGTCTTCTGGTTGTTGGCGATGATCTGGTTGAGGAGCGCAACCCGTTCCTCGCAGGCGTTGCGGCAGGCAAGGCCGTTGGGCAACGGGGCGGCGCAGTCGGCGCACAAGCCCTTGCAGCATGACTTGCAGAAACCGACGGCCGGCCGATCCGGGTGATTGAAGCAGTTCATTCCCGTTCGTCCTTCGCGCCGCCGGCGCCGACACGCGGCCGCGCTTTATTCGGTTTCATCCTTCACCCTCTGAAACACCGTTTCGCGCCCGAAGAGTTTCGGATCGTCCTTGTTTTCCGTTATGGCCTTGGTCAACGCGTCGGTTGACGCAAGGTCACGCGATACGATGTCCGGGTTCAGCAGGCGGAACTTGAGGGTATCCCCCTCGCGGACGAATGACGCATATTGAAAAGTCCGGTCATTCTCCGGGAATTTGGCCTGCGCGGTTGCGAACCAATCCAGCTGCAGCAACATGAGCGATGCACCGCGCCAGATACACCCCTTGGCATACATGGCGTCTTCCTCGCCCGCTGGGAAGACGATGAGATACTCCACCTTGCTCAGCGGCAGCACGAGCAGGCGCTGCTCCTTCCCCTCTTCGCCCACCCGTTGCCACAGGCCGACCAAACCCCGGTCAATCGCCGTCTCCGGCGTTTTCACCAGTGGAACGGTGTAATCGCAGCCTGCGAGCAGTCCGCCGACGGCACACAGCAGCATTCTTTTCATGGGTATTCCTCTCTTTTCATGCATCGCGCATTACGTTCCGCCGGATCGCGGACGCGCCTTGGGTTCCCCGCTCCGCGCGGGCGCTGGCCGGTTGTTTGTTTTGGGCGGTTTGCCCTCCGGCTATTGTGGAAGTGCATCGGCGATATCGTGCCATGGCACCTTGGCACTCGTCCAGACATGAGCCAGCGGTTTCATGTGCGGCTCATCGTCCAGCGATCCGGCCCGGACAAAGACCATCCCGGGCCGGTGCTCCGCCCGCAGGTATATGCCGCCGCCGCAGATGCCGCAGAAGAAACGATGTTTCCCGGGCGAAGAAAGGCATTCGACCCGGCGATCTTCGCCGGAGAGGATCCTGAATCCATCGGATTCCGCGGCGAGCACGGAAACGAATGCCGATCCCGTGTATTTGCGGTAATCGGGACACTGGCAATACGCGAACATCAGCCATCGCCCGTGAATCTCGCATCGGACCGCGCCGCAAGGGCAGCCACCCCGGATCATCGGTACGAATCCTTTGGCCATCGCCGGAGCCCTCCGCACGCCCTGCGGCGGCGAGACGGTGTCGTGCCGCGACGTCTGCCGGGGGCCCAGCCTGTTTCATGCCGCGTCATCACACCTCAAATGGCTTCACTTCCCGGGCTCCTGCCGCGCCGGCCGTTCCAGCGGCGACAGGCGCGGTGCGCGACGGTTTGAGAACACAAGACGGCCCGTTGAATTCCTGCCGTTGCGGGACGAAGGCGGGGCGGAGCCGCCGGGGGCGCGGCCGGATGTGGCCGATAACGCTAGGGTCGTTCCGCGTCCGGCAGGCGGCCGAACAGCGTCAGGTACATCAGGCGATAGATGTCGCTGTTGTCGAGACTGCCGCTGCGCAGGGCCTCGGCATTGATCCCGTCGGCGCGCGCCAGGATGCCGCCGGCGCCGTCCTCGAATCCCGTCCAGGCGATCCCGAACGGCAGCCGCCGGCCGAACTGATCGGGACCGGAAAGGAACGGCGGCGTTCCCGTGCCCGCTCGCCCATCGAGGGGCGCGCCGTTGCGGGTCGTTCTGGGAAGCGGTCGCTCCGCGAGTTCGGGCGGAAACGCGATGACCTCCAGCCCGCCGGCGTCGCTGTCGGACGCCGTCAGCAGGAGCGTGTCGGGGTGTTGCCGCAGGTAGATGCGGGCGACCGCAAGGGCCTTGTCGGCGCGGCGGAGCGCCTCCAGCGTTCCCGCAGCGCTGTTGACGTTGGCGAAGTTGTCGCTGCCCTCCTCCTCGGCCACCAGCAGGAAGCGCCGGCCGCTCCGTGACAGGATTGCCAGCGCCGCGGCGGTCATTTCGCCGATGGTCGGCGCATCGGGCGCGTAGAGCGGCAACCCTTCCTCCCTCAACACCTCTTCCGGGCGGTCATGGAACGTATGGTGGTGGGCGAACACGCCCAGCACGCGCCGGGTATCCTCCGGCAAAGCGGCCAGTTCGGCGCGCGTATAGACCACCGCATAACCGCGGCGCTGCGCTTCCTCGATCAGGTTCAAACCGTCCGTGCGCTCGCCCGCGCCGTGGCGTCCGAGAACCCCCCGGGGAAGCAACCAGCGCTCGCCGCCGGAAAGAATCACCTGGGCGCCGCTTTGCACAACCTGGCGCGCAATCTCCGGGCCGTCCGTGCGGCGCTCCGTGGAAGCCAGAAACACGGCCGTGCCCGGCTCATCTATATTGCCGGAGTTGACGACGCCGACCGCGAGCCCGGCCGCCAGGGCCTCGCGCATGATGCTCTGGGGTTGCCCCGATAAAGCCGTCAACGGCCGGTTGCGATCCATGCCGAAGGAATCCGCATCCACCTTGACCCCGAACGCGTGGGTGGTGGCGCCGCCATGCGAGGTCGCCGCGACCGCCGTCTTCATATGGCCCCGATAGACCGCCAGGAACGGCAGCCGATCCCAGTGGAGCATCCCGTCGGGACCGGCGGCGGCCAGGCGCGCGGCCGTCCAGTGCGAAACACTGGCGCCGTCGGGATGAATGAAGATCACGCTGCCCACACGCGGTTCGGCGATGGGCGCCAGGTGGGAGGCTCCGGCGGCGCTCCCCGCCGCGCCCGCCAACAAAAAACCGCCAAGCGCCACCGCCCGATACATCCGGTAAGGCATATCGCACCCCTTCCTTTTCGCGGTCGCTTCTGGAACATCTTCGGCTCGACCTACAGCGCCTCGACGCGGGTCCGGTCCGGCTGCGGGTCGCTGAGGACGCACCGGGCGTGGCGCGCGAAAGGACCGCGCAGGTCGCGCGCGAACGTCTCCAACGTGCGCAACCCCAACTCCTCGAAATCGCCGCACCAAAACAAACCCCGCGCCAGATAGAGCTCACGGAGACCGTTGTTCCGGGCCTGGGTCTCATTCATCTCGCGGTTCGCGGACCTCACGACGGCGGCGATATCGAGTTGCGCATGGCCCGACAGCCCCGGCCGGCGCAACACGCGAGCCAGGGGTTCCGCCAGTTCCTGCGCATTCAACGCGCCGGCAGCGATCGCGACCGCCCGGCAATGCGAGAAGGCGGGCGAGTCGCCGAGCGTCTCGATCTTTTCGCGAACGGCCGCGATCGCGGCGGCGCGGCGCTCCGCTGTCGTCCCCTCCGCGGCTGCCGCGCGGCCCAGCGCGACCAACAGCGCATCCATGCGGCTCATGCTGTAGCCGAACTGCCCCATGCCGCGGTAGTTCCAGCCCTCGTCCCACGGACGGGACCGCACGATCTCCGCCAAGGCCCCGGCAGCATCGGGCCGATGCAGCAGACCCAAAACCAGCGCCGCGTTTTCCCGCCGCGCCGGATCCGTGTCGTGCGCCATAACCTGCGCCAGGATCGGCGCGCTCGCCTCGGGATGAGCGAAAATGACCGCCGTCCGATAGAAGTTGGTCGGTCCCTCCAGCGCCGCAGCGCGGATCGCCTCCGCCGGCAATGGGAAGGAATCGTTGTGCGACGGCACATCCGGCGCAAGGATTCCCGCCTCAACCCAGCGCCGCTGCAGCGCGCGGATATCCAGCGCGCGCAACGGAACTTTCTGCAGCGCGGATTCGGCCACGGCGAGTCCGGCGGCGTAGCCGTGATTCTGCACATCGGCCTGCATCCGGACCACCGGCAACGCATCCCGGTGGGCGCTCAAGCCTAATCCCGTCACGAGCAGGCCCTCCACGCCGCGGGGCAACAGGCATCGGAACGGCACGTGGGCATAGAGCGCCGAGTGGTCGGGCGGCAGGACTAGAAACGCCGGATGGACGGTGAATCCGTGGCTGTCGAAGGTGCTGTACGCGGTGGCGATGGTGTCGGGAAACGTGCGCCCTGCGAGAAAGTCCAGCGGGGAAAGCTCATATTCGCCGATAATCTGCCGTCGCTCGCGCGAGTTCACCAGCGCCGACACATCGAAGTAATCGGGGAACTTGCGCCGCGCATTGGCGAAGGCGTGCGTAACGCCGACGGGGTCGCTGTCGTCAATAAACGAGTGGTCGGAATTGCTGTAGCGCTGACCGACATGACGCGGAGAAAGGCCGGCGCCCTGGACGGCGACGTGCCGTTCGTCCACCGTGCGGACGGGCGCGCCGGCGGCGGCGGCGATATCCGAGTTGCCGCTGGCGTCCACGACGGCGCCGGCGCGCAGCAGGCCGGACCCGAACGGCGTGGAGACGAGCAGCCCGGCGACCCGGCCCTCCTCCATCTGGACGCCGAACGCGAAGCTGCCGAACCACGCTTCGCCGCCGGCATCGAGGAGGGCGCGCTGATACCAGGCGCTCTTGTGGTCGGGATTCCACTCCTTCGCGCTGCCGGGAGCGTCGCGCTCCAGCGCGTCGTCGATTTCTTTCGTAAAGCCAACCCTATTGCCGAACCAATAGCTCGCGATAAAGCCCAGCGTGCCGACGCCGCCCAGTCCGTAGCGCGATTCCAGTACGACGGTGCGCGCACCGGCGCGCGCGGCCGCGATGCCCGCCGGCGCTCCGCCGGTGCCGCCGCCGGCCACGGCCACGTCGTATTCGCCGATCGGCGGGGCCGTCGCCCAATCCAGCGGGACTCCGGTCCCGATATCGCCTTCGCGGATGAACGAGGGGGCAAACCGAAAATCGCCTTTCACCGCCGTGCGCCACCGGCTTTCGGCGCCGGTGTCGAGCCGCGGAGCGCGCAGCGGGCGCCCGGGCCGCGCCGCCGCGGCCAGACCGCCGAGGCGCTCGCCGAGTTCGACCTGAACCGCCGTCTCGTCCAGTGCCGCCGCGCCCGCAGGCGACAGCGGCAGCAGGCCATTCATGACGTAGAGTCCCGGCCGAACGGCGAAAACCGATTCCGGCAAGCGACGGGGATCGTCGGCGCACGGTTCCCCGAGGCACGCGACGGTGGCGTCCGGAATGATGTCTGCGCCGTAATACATGCGCGGTTCCACCACCCGGGCGCGCAGCCGGTGCTCCAGCGCCGCGCGCGCGGCCAGGCGGTCTCCCGCATCCGCCGGCCGCGGAAAGGAAAGCCGCCACGCGCGGGCGTTCAGATCGCCCTTCGGTCCGGCCACGCGCGCAAAAGGCGCTCCAGCTTCGATGCACGTGAAATCCCCCGGTCGTTCGGGAACCGGCGCATCGGCCGCCAGCAGGATCCAATCGAGCGTCGCCGGCGCGGATCGCCGCCCCTCCAGCGGCACGCCGGCCAACCGCGCCAGCAGACCGTGCCGGGTCGCGTCCACGGCCGTCGTACAGACCACGGCGTACAAGGCGGTACGGTGCGCCAGCACAACACCGCGCAGCGCTCCCGTGGCCGCGCGCAGCAGCGCCACAGGCCGAACGCCAAATAAGAACCGTACGCCGGCGTCCAGCAGCGCTTCATCCAGCACGCTTTTCAGCCGCAAAGGCGTAGGCGGCCCTTCGCGCCGCGCCGGGAATAACGCGCGAAACAGCGGATGGTCCGACTCGCGCTCCGGCCAGACCCGCAGCGCACCGGCGCATTCCTCGCCGAAATACGTCAGATCCGACGCCACGAGCACCCGGCGCCCCTCCCGCCGCGCCGCCAACGCAGCCGCGACAACACCCGTGCCGGCGCCGGCAATAAAAACGTCCGTGTCTTCCAGCCGCGGGATCTCCGCCCAGACGTTCGCTTTGCGCATGCGTGCATGCTCCCTTCGAGACTGCGGCCGGCGCCGACACGCGCGGCTTGAACAAGCGCAAGCCCCGCAGGTTGACTCCGCAGCCGTGAACGTAAGCGCGGAAGCGACGCGTGCCGTTCACGACGTCAATATGCCCTCCAGCGTCTCCGGCGCAAGGCGGAACATGACGGCCGTGTCTCGGCACTGGCCGCGCCCTGGGCTGGCCTTTCGCCAGACGATCAGAGCTTCGCCGCGGCGGTTCGCGGATCCCCCGGACCGCGCGCCATCGCTTTCAACCGCCCGAGGTCCAGCTTGCCGCTGCCCATCAGCGGCAGCGCCGGCACGGCCAGGTAGTCCTCGGGGGCGGGTTTCCAAAGGTTGGGCAAATCGCTTTCCGCGACGATGCGCTGCAATTCGCCGACCGGCCCCGCCTCCGGCGTGTAGAGAACCGCGAGCCGCTCGCCGCGGCGCTCGTCGGGCACGGACGTCACGGCAACGACCGCATCGAGTCGGTTCAATCCCCGCTGGAGTACCTGCTCGACCGCTCCGTGCGGAACCATCTCGCCGGCGATTTTGCTGAAGCGCGAGAGGCGGTCGGTCAAGACGACGAAGCCGTCCGGATCCACGCACGCGATGTCGCCGGTCCGGTACCAGCCGTCCCGGATGGCCTCCGCCGTCAGGTCGGGCCGGTCGAGGTAGCCGAGCATGACGTTCGGCCCCTTGATCCACAGTTCGCCCGGCGTTCCGTCGGGCAGCGTCCGGCCGGTCTCCGGATCGGCAATCCGCACGGCGATCCCGGGGAGCGGCAAGCCCACGCTGCCGGGCTTGCCGCCGATCTGCCCGCCCCACGGCGTCGGTACATCCGGCAGACTGAGCGTCGCGACCGGCGACAGTTCCGTGGCGCCGTAACCTTCGAGCGGCCGCACGCCGAATTTCTCCTCGAAGGCCTGCGCCAGTTCGGGCGGCAGCCGCTCGGCGCCGGTGATGACATAACGCAAGGTCCGAAAGTCTTCCGGCTCCGCCTTGCGGAGGTAGAGCCTCAGAAAGCCCGGCGTCACGAAAAGCATCGTGCAGCGATCCTCGCGGACCACCCGGGCAATCGCCGCCGCATCGAGCGGATTCGGGTGGTAGGTCACCGGCATTCCGCTCAGGAGCGGATACCAGAGCGTCGCCGTGAAGCCGAGCGAATGGAAGAACGGCAGCGCCGCGCAGAGGCGATCGTCCGGCGTCGAGTTGAACACCATGCGCAATGCTTCGATGTTGGACAGGATGTTGTGGTGCGAGAGCAGGACGCCCTTCGGCTCTCCGGTGGACCCGGACGAAAACAGGATCGTCGCGACCGCGTCCGCATGAAACCCCTGCCGCGGGACCAGCGCCGCGGCGGGCGCGAACAGGGCGGCGAACAGCGCGCGCAACTTTTCGCCTGCGCCGACGCCGCCGAGCAGGTCCTCCACAAACAACCGCTCCGCGTCGAGTTCCGGCGGCGAGATCTTCTCGACGAAGGCGCGCGCGGTGATCACATGGCGCAGTCGCGCCTGGCGCACGGCGGATCGCTGGGCGTCGGGCGCGGCGGTGAAGTTGAGGTTGACGGGCACACGGCCGTCGAGCGCCAGCGCCGCGTTGGCAAGCGCACCGGCGACGGACGGCGGCAGCAGCACGCCGACGTTCGACTCCCCGAGGTCGAGCCGCGCGCGAAGCCGTTGCCGGAGCAGCAGCGCGGCGGTCAGAAAGCGGCCGCGTGAGAGGGCGCGGCCCGAGGTGTCGGCGACGGCGGGCCGCCCCCACCCCCGGCGCCCGCACTGGACGAGCCGGCGGCCCAGCGGCACGCGCGCGGCCTTGCGCTCATCGAACCACGCCGCGGAGAGCTCGGCCACCGCGCGCCGTACGTCGGCCGCGGAGGATTCGGCAGGCAACGGCGCTCCGAAATGCACGGTGACCGGATACCGTCCGAGACCCGGCCAGCGGCGGACAAGACGGCCGTGATAGAAACTCGCGATCGATCCATAGGCCCCGCCCAAGTGCACCGGTATGATCGGATGGCTCGTGCCGCGGACTATGCGCTCGAAGCCGGGACGGAACGCCCGCAGGTTGCCGGTGCGGGTCAACTCCCCCTCGGGGAAAATGACGACGAGATAGCCCTCGTCGAGCGCGCGCCGCGCGGCCTGGAGCGCGGCGACCAGGCGGCGCGGCGGATCGTTCTCGTGGATCGGTATGACCCCCATCAGGTCGAGGAGCGGCCGGAGCCAGCGTCTCCGTTCGTAGGTCGCGCGGGACATGATGAAACGAAGCCGGCGCTGCTGCGTGGCGATCAGCAGCGGCGCGTCTACGTAGGAAACATGGTTGCAAACCAGCAGCGCGCCGCCCGCAATCGGGATGTGTTCGGAACCGCGGACGCGGAGGCGGTACGGCACGCGGGTCAACACCAACACGACAAACCGCAGCAGAAAATCGGGCAGGATCCGCAGCGTCACCAGCGTCAACGCGAGCGTTAGCAGGGCGAGCAGCAGGAAGCCGTCCCGCGGGCGCAGGCCCAGCAAGTCGAGGCCCGCGAGGAGGCCGGCGGCGATCAGCACGCCGGTCCATCCCAGCACGTTGTTCGCGGCGAGCACCTCGCCCCGGCGTTCCGGCGGGGACTCGCGCTGGACGAAAGCGTCCACCGGCACGAGGAAAAGGCCGGCGCTCACCCCGGCGCCGAACACGCAGGGCAGCACGATCCCCAGCCGCAGCGGCAGCGCGGCGAGCGCCGCGCTGAACAGCGTCAGGCCGAAGGCGCCGATCGGCACGATGCCGAACTCGATATGGCGGCCGGACAGCCGGCCGGCCAGCACGGCGCCGATGCCAATGCCAATGGCCGCCAGGAAGAAGATATAACTGCTGTGCTCCTTCGAGAGGCCCAAATGCGTCTGGCCGTAGGGGATGATGTTGAACTTCATGTACGCGCCGATCAGGCTGAAATAGGCGGAAGCATACACGGCCGCCAGCAGGTACCGCCGGCCCCGCAGGGCGCGCAGCGCGCGCACGGCGTCGGCGAACGCGAAGGCCGAGACGCGCCCGCGCGCGCCGGCCGCGGGGGTGCGGCGAACGCCGAAGGACGCCGCCGCGCCCAACAGCGCGATCGCAACGCACGTCCATTGGGCCAGCGCATAGTGGTTTCGCGCCGCCAGCGCGACGGCCGGGGCCGCCGCCGCGCCCGCAATGATCGCGACGTAGGTGAACAGGGTCAGCGCGCCGTTCGCCCGCGACAGCCGGTCGGGCGGGACGATCTCCGGAATGATCCCGTACTTCGACGGACTGAACAACGCGCTCTGCAGCGACATCAGAAACAGCGCCGCGAAAATGCCCCACGCGCTGCCCGCGGCAAAGGCCCACAGGCCCATCACCATGACGACGATTTCCAGGACCTTCATCCAGCGGACGATATCGCCCTTGCTGAAACGGTCGGCCAGCGCGCCGGCCAGCGGCGAGAACAGCAGAAACGGCACCACGAAGACCGCGCCCGCGACGGCCAGCGCGCGTTCCGCGGTCGGGAAAACGCGCAGGTCCATCACGAAAAACGTCATCAACAACTGGAACAGGTTGTCGTTGAGCGCACCCAGAAATTGCGCGACATTCAACCAGAGGAACGAGCCGCTCATCAGGCGCGATTCAGCCTTGCTGGAAGCTGTCGTCATACGATGGGAGTTCCCCGACCGAAACCCGGACCGAAACCAGTAATAGCCGATGCGGCCGCGACCGCCAAATCCTATCCCGCGCACCGCCCTTCCGCGGCCCGGCGGGCCGGCCCCCGCGTCTTTTCCTTCGACATTCGCCGCCCCGGGGTTCAACATTCTGCGGTTCGATGGAACGGGACGTCGGGCGTTGTTCGTTGGACCGCAGGGACCGTCGGCCGCGCGGAGAAAATGCGTATGGCGAAAAAAATCTACATCTTGTGCGACATGGAAGGCATCAGCGGCATCCGCATGCCCGAGCAGGTGAAGACCGAAGGCTCGCCCGAGTACGAACACGGTCGGCGGCTGATGATGGGCGACATCAATGCCGCGATCGCCGGCTGTTTCGACGGCGGCGCCACCGAGGTCGTCGTCTGCGATACGCACGGCGGCGGCGGCCAGGTGCGCGTGGACGAGATGGACGAACGCGCCGTCTATGAGCGGCCGGCGGTCGGCCGCCTGATGCCGGCGCTGGACCGTTCCTTCGCCGGCGTAATCCTCCTGGGGCACCATGCCCGCGCCGGAACGCTCAATGGATTCCTCGATCACACGATGAGCTCCATCGAATGGTTCCGCTGGCGGATCAACGGCGTCGAGATGGGAGAAATCGGGATCGAATCGGCCTGGGCCGGGCACTACGGCGTGCCGACGATCATGGTCTCCGGCGACGCCGCGACCGCGGCAGAGGCGCGCGAAACGCTCGGCGATGTCGAATGCGCCGTCGTCAAATGGGCGCTGGGGCGCAACCGGGCGCGCTGCCTCTCGATACCCGAGGCGCGCCGGATCATTCGCGAGACCGCGGCGCGCGCCGTCGCGCGCACGGGCGATTTTCGCCCCCTGCGCCCCAAGCTGCCGGCCGTCGTCGAATTGACCTTCAACCGCAGCGACGGCGCCGATGCCGTGGCGACGCGGCGCGGCGTCGAACGCATGGATGCGCGCACGGTACGGCGGCGGATCACGTCGCTGCTGGACGTGCATCTGTGGTAGGCCCGAACGCCCCGTCGCCCCAAATCGCGGCTCTGGGGCTTTCAACCGCGGCCGGCCGCGGTATATTGATTGCGTGAATACCGTCTATCTCGACAACAACGCCACGACCGCCGTTGCGCCGGAAGTCGCCGCGGCCATGCAACCCTACCTGGGCGAGCGCTACTTCAACCCCAGTTCACTGTACGGCCCGGCGGCCCGCGTCGCGCGCGATCTCCAGGCCGCGCGCGCCGATGTGGCGGCGCTCATCGGCGCGCCGCCCGACCGGCTCTTCTTCACGGGGTGCGCCACCGAGAGCAACAACTGGGCGATCTTCGGCGCCGCGCGCGCCCGCCCGAATCGTCGCCACGTCGTTACTTCCGCGGTCGAGCATCCGTCCGTGCGCGAGGTCTGCCGCCAACTGGCGCGCGAGGGCTGCGAGGTCACCGAGGTGCCCGTGGATCGCGAGGGCCGAATACGGATGGACGCGTATGTGCGCGCGCTCCGGACCGACACGCTGCTGGTCACCCTGATGCACGCCAACAACGAAACCGGCGTGATCTTTCCAATCGAGGGCCTGTCGCGCATTGCAAAGGAGACCGACCCCGGCATCCTTTTCCATACCGACGCGACGCAATCCGTCGGCAAGCTGCCGATTGACCTGGAGGGCACCTTCCGGCACGTGGATCTGCTCTCCTTTTCCGGCCACAAGCTGCACGCGCCCAAGGGCGTGGGCGCCCTGTTCATCCGGCGCGGGGCCGCGGTGCGGCCGTATCTCGTCGGCGGCCACCAGGAACAGGGTCAGCGCGCCGGCACCGAGAACGTGGCGCACATCATGGGCTTCGGGATGGCCGCGCAGCTCGCCCGGCGGCATCTGGATGACGAGGCCGCGATCCGCGCGCGCCGCGACCGGCTCCAGACGGAGCTCGCGCGCCGCATTCCGATGATGGAAATCAACGGCGGGGGCGCGCCGCGCCTGCCGAACACCCTGAACATCGCCGTCCATTTCGTCGAGGGCGAGGCCATGCTCTACCAGCTGGACGCGCAGGGCATCTGCGCCTCCAGCGGCTCGGCCTGCACATCCGGCTCATTGGAGCCCTCGCACGTATTGACGGCCATGCAGGTGCCCTTCACGGCGCGCCACGGCTCGATCCGGTTCAGCCTCAGCCGCTATACGACCGATGATGAAGTGGACCGTGTGATTGAAGCTTTCCCGAAAATCGTCGCGGCCCTCCGCCGCATCTGCCCCTACTGGGACGTCGCCCGCAACGCGCCGCGCCCCGACGCGGCGCCCGCCGCGCCCCCGACGGTGGCCTGACCCACTCTCGGAACCGGCCGGACGGCGCGTCCCGACTGCCCCCCGCAATGGGGAGCACGTTCAAAGAGACTTTTCAAGCGAAGAAAGGGCACGGCGGCCGGGTTTGAGCGGGGAACGATTCAGTGAAGAGCAGATTCTTTCGGGACCGTGTAGGAGACGGACGCTGGGTTGGCGGCAACAAACCTGCTGCGGGAAAACGGCATTGTCCAGGGAACCCGGTTCCGTTGGAAGGCAAAGTGCGGCGGGATGGAGGTCAGCGCCCTGCGGCTACATCACACGCTGCGTAACGAATGTGCTCAAAAGCTCGCGGAATCCGGGAGGCGTTCACGGTCATGCTCCCCGCCTATTTCTCCGTCAGGTTCCAGACCCCGTCCCATTCCGGCGGCGGTTCGGCGGCGAGTCGGCGGCAACGCTGCGCATAGGCGCGCGCGGCGGGGTCATCCCCCGCCCTTTCGAACGCCGCCAACGCTTCCGAAAACCGGCCTGCACCAAACGCCTCCAGGCCGCGCGCAAACTCTGTCCATCCCGGCGGCGGCGCGCCTTCGCACGGCTCAAAGACCCGCACCGGCGTCTGGCGTCCGACAACCCGCAGCCGCGCCAGCTCCCGCCCCGCGAAGCCCCGGGCCGCCGCCCAGGTCGTTTCGGACACCATCAGGAACGTGCCGAAGGCCTTGTTGGCGCCCTCCAGCCGCGAGGCGAGGTTGGCCGCATCGCCCAGCACCGTGTAGTCGAACCGCTCGCGCGATCCCATGTTGCCGACCACCACTTCGCCGGTGTGGATGCCGATGCGCATCCGCAGGTCCACGCCCGACCGCTCGCGGAACTCGGCGCGGCGGTCCGCAAGCCGGCGCTGGCACCACAGCGCGGCCCGCACGGCGCGGGTCGCGTGGTCCGGCTGGCCAACCGGCGCGTTCCAGAAGGCGATGATCGCATCGCCCTCGTACTTATCGAGCGTGCCGCCCTCTTCCAGGATAATATCGGTCATGTCCGTCAGGTAGTCGTTCAGCAACTGCGTGAGCGCCTCCGGATCGAGCCGCTCGGAGAGGCTTGAAAAGCCCTGCAGATCCGAAAAGAAAATCGTCAGCTCTCGGCGCTCGCCGCCGAGCCGGAGTTGCGCGGGGTCTTCCAGCAACCGTTCGATGACCACAGGGCTGAGGTAGTGCCGGAAGGCCTGTTTGAGGAACGCCTTCTGCCGGCCTTCCGTGCTGTAGTTGTAAAGCAGCCCGCCCGTCAGCGCGAGCAAGTCGGCGAGCGCCCCGGCGGCGACCGGCCAGGTCCAGCCGCGGTCATAGGCGGCAAAACCCGCCGCAAACGGCAGCGCCAGTCCGACCACGAACGCCGCGCCGCTGTGCCAGGCGCGACGGCCGGCGACCGTCGCCGCCGCACACGCGAGCGCGAGCAGCGCGAGACCCGCGGCCACCACCCCCGGCGGCGGATCGCGCAGGAAGTCGCCCGAGAGCAGGTTGTCGAGCGCCGTCGCATGGATCTCGACCCCGGGATAGACGCGGCTGACCGGCGTCGAGCGCAGGTCCATCAGGCCGGGCGCGCTGAAGCCGAAGAATACGTAAGCGTCCCGGAAGACCGCGGGATCCACCGACGGCGCGACCTCGCCGGATTGCAGGCGCAGTTCGGATTGAATGACGGCGGCGGCGGAATAGGCCGCGTGCGTGCCGGACGGGCCGCGGTAACGGAGGATGGCGCGGCCGGCGGCATCGAGCGGCACGTTCCGCGAACCGACGCGCAGACCACCGGGCGAAAGCGCCAGCGTCGCCTCGCCTGATTCCCTGCTGCGCTCGGCAACCAAGTGGGTCGCCAACGCCAGCGAGGGCACCCACCGCCCGTCAAAAACCTGAAACGGCCGCCAGCGCCGAAACACGCCGTCCTCGTCGGGCGCCTCGTTGACGTTGCCGAGCACATCGCAGCGCGCGGCCAGCTCGGGAATGGGAAAGGCGGCGGACGCGGCGTGGAATCCGGCCGGCGCGCGCGCCAGCCAGCCGTCAAGGCCGACGACCTCCCAGCCCGGATCCGGCGCCGTCCCGGGCCAGGCGCGCGCGTCGCCCTCGCCCAGGTAGATCGCGCCCGCGACTGCGCGGCTGCGCGCCACGGCTTCGGCGAGCCGCTCGTCATCCTCTACGCCCAGATAGGACGGCTCCAGAAAAAGCACATCGAAAGCGACGGCGCGCGCCCCGGCACGGGCGCAAAAATCCAGCAGCGGTACATAGACCTCCCGCGGCCACGGCCAGGAGAGCTTCATCTCGCGCCGGCCCCAGTCGAGGCTGGCTTGATCGAGGAGGATGACCTTGATCTGCGACGTCGCCGTACCGGGCCGCGCGAGCGCGCGGACCCGCCAGGCCCACGTCGCCGCCTCCCAACGGTTCAGCCAGCCGGCGTGCCAGAGCGCGAACGCGGCCGCCGCGCCGGCCAGTCCAATCCCGAGGGTCGCCACCCATTTTTTCGGCATGCTCGAAGCATAATCGGGCCCGCGCCCCCGCGCGACAGCAAACCGTCGGCTTGAACGGGGGCGCGGCGGCGTGTAGAATCCAGCGATCGTTTTCCGGCGAAATCCGCGCGGAGGAATGCGCCGCGCCGGAAACGGAGGAGCACGATTCATGGCAGCAAAAAAGACCGTGGGCGGACTGGTCGGCAATATGTTGATCGCGCAGAGCGGCGGGCCGACCGTCGTTATCAATCAGAGTCTGGTCGGGGCGATCCTGGAGGCCCGGCGGCATGCGGCGATCCGCAAGACGTTCGGTTCGCTCCACGGCATCAAGGGCATCCTCAGTGAAAACTTCATTGACCTCGGCCGCGAAACGCCGGCGAACCTGGAAAAGGTCGCGCGCACGCCGTCTTCGGCGCTCGGTTCGGTCCGGAAAAAACCCACGCCCGAAGACTGTGCAAAGATGTTCGAGGTCATGCGCAAATACGAGGTGCGCTACTTCTTCTATATCGGCGGCAACGATTCCGCCGAGACCGCGCACATCGTCAACGAAGAATCCCGGCGCACCGGCTACGAACTGGCCTGCTTCCACATCCCGAAGACGATTGACAACGACCTGCGCGAAAACGACCACACGCCCGGCTTCGGCAGCGGCGCGCGGTTCGTCGCCTGCGCCTTTCAGGGCGACAACCTCGACAACCGCGCCCTGCCCGGCGTCAAGATCAACGTCATCATGGGCCGCCACGCGGGATTCCTGACCGCCGCCTCCGCGCTGGCGCGGCAGTATCCCGACGACGGGCCGCACCTGATCTACCTGCCGGAGCGCCCATTCGTCGTCGAGAAGTTCCTCGAGGACGTGAAGCGCGTCTATACGCAGTTCGGCCGCTGCGTCGTCGCCGTCTCCGAAGGCATCGCCGACGCGGAAGGCACCGCGATTGCCGCGAAGTTCACCCAGGAGACCGACTCGCACGGCAACGTTC
This sequence comes from uncultured Verrucomicrobiota bacterium, assembly GCA_964386675.1. GTDB lineage: Bacteria > Verrucomicrobiota > Kiritimatiellia > PWTM01 > PWTM01 > CALGXT01. The sequence goes on along the minus strand of CAYLTB010000028.1, from coordinate 7,438 downwards.
AGCTCAGCGGCACCGGCGCGCTCGGCGACCTGCTCGCCAATCTTGTCAAGACGCACACCGAGATTTCGCGCGTGCGGGCGGACACGTTCGGCTACCTGCAGCGTTCGTTCGCGGGCGTCGTATCGCCGACGGATGCGAAGGAGGCGCGCGCGGTGGGCACGCTGGCCGTGCGGCACGCCGTCAAGGCGCCCGCCGGCGGCGGCAGCATCGCCATCCGGCGCAAGCCGGGCCGGAAATACGAGGTCTATTTCGAGCGCGTGCCGCTGCAGAATGTGGCGCGCGAGACGCGGCACATGCCGGACGAGTTCATCGCCCGGGACGGCAACGACGTGACCGACGCGTTTCTGGCCTATGCGCGGCCGCTGGCCGGTCCGCTGCCGGAAATCGGCCGGTTCAAAGGCGTGCCGGTGCCGAAGCGGTAATGACCGGAGCCGAGGTTCCAAGGGTTGGAAAGGGCGCGGCGTTTGTCTTCCAAGCCTTGGAACGGCGGCGGGCTTCCGAGTTCAAGAAGGGCCGGGGGTGCGCACCGGCGGCGGTCGAAGCGACCGGGAGGCTGGGCTGAGCCATGATCGCGTTCCTGGACGGCATTCTCGAGGTCCGACAGCCGACGCATGCGGTGCTGAATGTCGGCGGCGTCGGCTATGAAGTACTCATCCCGCTCAGCAGCTTCGATCGACTGCCGCACGAGGGCGAACGGTGCCGTCTGCTGATCTATGACTTGCCGCGCGAGGACGAACACCTGCTCATCGGTTTCGCGACCGAAGACGAGCGCGCGATCTTCCGGCGGCTGCTCGCGGTGTCCGGCGTCGGTCCCAAGACTGCGTTGAGCGCGCTGAGCGGACTCTCCCCCCGCGAGTTGACCGCGGCCATTGCCCACGGCGACACAAAGCGCCTCAGTTCGATCACCGGCATCGGCAAGAAGACCGCGGAGCGGATTGTCGTCGAGCTGCGCGACAAGATCAGCGCGGGCGAGGCGCTGGAGGCCGCCGCCGGCGCCACGGCGCCAGCCCCGTCCGACTTGCGCCGGCGCGACGCGGTGTTGGCGCTCGTCTCCCTCGGCTATAAGCAGGCGGAGGCCGTCCGCATGGTCACCGCCGCGGTCCCGGAGGCGGCTGAAGATCTTTCGGTCGAGGAAATCGTCCGCCGCGCGCTGACGGGCTGAGGCCGTCGGCGCGCGGGACGCGCCCGCCTCGGCTTATTTCTTCTTCCCGGAATCGCGCAGGAGGGTCTGGAGGTCTTCCAGCTCGGCCTGGAGATCCTCCTCGTGCTCGACCTCGTCCTGCAGGATCTGCAGGACGATGTTGTAGGTGACCGGGTCGTTGTCGCGCGTGAGCTTGACGAGCTTCTGATAAGTCATGATCGCGCACTGTTCGCCGGCGATATTCTGTTTGAGCACGGCCTTGACGAAGGGATCGTCCGGCGCCTCGTAGCCGCAATTCGAGTGCTCGTACCACTGCTTCGGCTCCGTGACCGGCGTGCCGCCGAGCTGGATGATGCGCAGCGCCAGCATATCGGCGTGCCGCAACTCGTCGGCCGCGTGCTGCGTCAGTTCGGCGATGACCGCCTCCTTCATCGGGCCCTTCACGACCTTCGCGCCGATCCAGTACTGGTAATACGCCAGCCACTCGTCGCAGAACGCCTGGTTGAGCTGCTGGACGAGCTTCTTGACGTCCATGTCCACGATTTCTCTGCCCTTGGTGCCCATCTTCGTCTCCCATGGTTCGGCGCCCGACCGGGGCGGTGGTTGCTTCGGTGCTCCAGCCGCAAGATTAGGAGCGACCGCCCCGCCGCGTCAACGGTAGACGCGCCGAGTAAGCAAACCAATAAGGGATGGTCAAACCTTGGTCCGCCATGGAAAATGTAGGCGGCTGAGCCGAGGGCTTGCAACGGCCACGCCGAATCCGGAGCGAGTATGAATGCCACAGCCATGGAACCCGACGGCGTGCGGACCCCCGTCCCGCGCGAGCGGATGGCGCCGGCGGCGCGGAAATTGCGCGACGCCTACGCGCGCGTGCCCGGCGCGCCGCTGTACCGGCGCGAATTCGGGTTCTACTGCCTCGACCGCTGGAAGCGGGAGGGGCTGCCGGAGGGCGTTCCCCTCGCCGAGTTCTTCCAGTACGACCCGCCCGGCGCGCATTACCTGAGGGAACTCGGTTGGTGTGAGGCCGCCTTCGTCCCGAGATTCGAAGAGAAGATTCTGGAGGACCGCGGCGAACACGAGGTGGTCCAGGACTTCGCCGGCCGCGCCGTCCTCTGCTTCAAAGGCCGGCGCAACGGCTTCATGCCCGAATACCTCGACCACCCGGTCAAGGACCGCCGCACGTGGGAGGAAAACGTCCGCTGGCGGCTCGACCCGGACCGGCCGGAGCGCTACGCCGACCTCCCCGCGCGCGTGGCGGAGGCGCGCGCCGCCGCGGCGCGGGGGCTGATGATCTCGCAGATGGTCATCGGCGGCTACATGTACCTGCGCAGCCTGTTCGGACCGACCGAGACCCTGCTGGCATTCTACGACCAGCCCGACCTGGTTCATGACTGCCTGCGCACCTGGTTCGACCTGGCCGACGCCGTCATCGCCCGGCACCAGCAGCACGTCACGCTCGACGAGATCTTCCTCGCCGAGGATATCTGCTTTAACAAAGGACCGCTGATCTCGCCGGACATGATCCGTGGATTCCTGTTCCCCTACTACCGCGAGCTGATCGCCCGCATCCGCCGCCGCCAGCTCGACCCGACGCGCCATCTCTATCTTCAGATCGACACCGACGGCGATGCGCGGCCGGTTATTCCGCTGTACCGCGAACTGGGCATGGACGCCATGAGCCCGTTCGAGGTCGCCGCCGGCTGCGACGTGGTCGCCATCGGCCGGCAGTATCCCGACCTGGCGCTGTTCGGCGGCATTGACAAGCGCGTGTTGGCGCGCGGTCCGGGCGCGATTGACCGCGAAGTAGAGCGCATCCTGCCGGCGATGCGCGCGCGCGGCGGCTACATCCCCACCTGCGACCACGGCGTGCCGAAGGAGGTCAGCCTCGCCAACTACCTGCACTACCGCCGGCGGTGCGTTGAATTGGGCGGGTGAGCGCGTGCGGGCGGCCGACCGCGGTCGCCGTCCCATCGTCAAGTAACGAATCTCGCCCCCGTGGCAGGATTCCGCCGCCCTTGCCAATGCCGCCGCGAACTCCCCCGCGCGGAGCCCGGAAGATCGCATTGCCCGTGTCCGTCGTCATAGAAAAAAACTATTGACAGGTCCAAACGCCCGGCGTACGTTTGACCATAGACTGTATGGAAAATGTGCTCATCGGAGTCGTTACGACGGCAAAACGGTCGACAATAGTGGGAGTATGCACATGAAGACCATCCGTATACTGGCATTCTCGAGCGCGGTTCTGATGGCCGCTTCGGGCGCCATGGCGCAGATTACTTGGGACGGGAACGGCGACGCCAATAACAGTGGCAACTGGAATGACGCCGTCAACTGGGACACCGATACCGTGCCCACATCCACCGAAAACGCCACGTTGGGCTCTGTCACCAGCGGTACAAGAACGGTCACGGTGGACGTCGCCACGACGGTCAACCGCATCATCTTCGACCAGGACAACGCGGACGGCATCAACAAGCTGAGCCTGTCGGGCAGCCTGACGCTGAACCGGACCAACGCGAGTCTTACGAACGCCATCTGGACGGTCAACCTCTCCGGCGGCGCCACGGTCGCCAATGTTGTCACCGATCTGAACGGCTACCGGATCATCGTTGCCAACGCCAACAACAGCAACGTTCCCAGCATATACCTAGCGGGAACCGTCAACTTGAACGCGGAAGGCTCCGGCGTTGGACGCAGCGCGGGCGGCTGGTTTGGGATCGCGGTAAACGGCATCGTCAACGTTACGGCGAACGGCTCGTTCTATCGCACCGGTACCCAGACCGCGGGGATGCCAGTGCTCTTCAACGCCGGGTCCCAGGTGAACGTGCTTGATTCAGTGTTTACGATCTATTCGGAAGGCAATCCCACATCCGGTCGCGGCTTGCACATCACCAACAACGGCTCCGTAACCATCAATGCCGGCGCCACGTTGTCCCACCAACTGACGTCAAACACCACGTCGACGACGGGCGGCGAAGTATCCTTCACCGTGAACTCGGTCGGCTCCGTATTACAGGCCGGAACGTATGAGATGAAGGCTCTTCACGGCAATACGACATACACCCCCAATGCGACCATCACAAACAACGGCACATGGACCGTTGATGGCGCGGGCGCCGTGATCCGTCGATTGGACACCGGCGACGCCACGAAGTTCATCATGCCGGCGTTCAACATTGCCGCCGCGGGCACGCTGCGCGGCAACAGCACTAGTGATACGCTGGAATTCAATGAACAAACGGCTGACGGAACACGCCGCATGATGCTCACGAACAACGGTACGATCGCCCCCGGCGCCGGATCGCAGGGTGCGGGCCTGGCCTCGATCGGCAACCTGATCCTTCGGGACATCGACGTGACCATGGGGTCGCACGCGAACGCCACCGTCGCGCTGGATATCGGTGGAGCGGCCATCGGGCAGTTCGACCGGCTGACGCTGGCCAACGGCACGACCGCCGGCGCCGGCGCCGGCACCTTGGCGCTGGACGGCAACGGCACGTTGCAGATGTACAAGGTCAACGGCTTCGATCCGGGCACGACGCCGTTCTCGATCACGCTGATCCAGGCCGGCAGCATTTCGGGCCAATTCGCGACGGTGAAGCTGGACAGCGACACGTTCACCGCTAACGAGCTCGATGTCGGCGGCGGATTGAAATACACGCTGACCTACAACTCCGATTCCGTGGTGTTGTCCTACATCCCGGAGCCGGGCACGGTCGGCCTGCTGCTCGGCGGTTTCGCGCTGGCGCTCATCCGCCGGCGAATGCGCGGGTGAGCGGTTCCGGCGGCGAGGCCCTCCTCGGCGCTACGCGCGACAGCGGAGTCGGCGTGTCTTGACACCCCACCGTTCCGAACCTTCTGGTATTTTCAATGGGAGGGCGCGCAGTCCCTTGCGCACCGGGTCTTTGGGCCGTTGGCGGCGGCGAGGGACTCGCCGCCCTACCACCGTTTGGCTGATCCGACCGGCGGGCGGAATGTCGGGCGTTGCCCCCCCCGCATAACGCACCGCGCTGGCATCGGGCTTGCCCGTCCCCAAGCGGCGCGATAGAGTCCGGACTGCCTCAGCGGTTATGCCTGCGTGTCTCGCCTCCGCGGAATCTGTCGTGGCGCAGGACGCGGAAAGGATCGCGGATATGCTGACAGCGGCGGAAGTCAAGAGTGTCGGCCGGGAGCACGGAGCGGACCTGGTCGGTATTGCCTCCATGGATCGGTTCGAGGGCGCGCCGCCCCAGATGGATCCCCGGCGTATCTTTCCGGAGGCGCGCGCATTGATCGTCTGCGCCTGCCGCATCCCGCGCGGATCGCTCATCGGAATCGAGGAAGGCACGTTCTTCCAGTCCTACTCGATGATGGGCTATGCCGGCATCAATTTCGTGCGGATGCCGATGGTGCTCTGGGGTCTGACTTCGTTCCTTGAGGATGCCGGATACGATGCGCTGCCGATCGCCAACAATTTCCCCTGGCAGGGCCAGCGGATGGAGAACGGCGATCCGCGCCCGGACTGGAGCCGCCCGGTCGCGCCCGGCAAGCCGGCGCCGGATGTGAACATCCACTTCCGCATCGCGGCCTTTGCGGCCGGGCTCGGGGAGATCGGCTACAGCAAGGTTTTCCTTACACCGGAATTCGGTCCGCGCCAGCGCTTCGGCGCCATTCTGACCAACGCCCCGCTGGAGGCCGACCCGCTGTTCGACGGAGCGATCTGCGACCGTTGCATGCTGTGCGTCAAGCATTGCGGCGGCGGCGCCATTCACCCGACGGAAACCGTCCGGGTCACCGTGGCCGGGCGCGAGATCGAATGGGGGCGGCTGGACGAACGGAAGTGCCGCGTGGCGTTTCACGGGGGCAATCCGGAACAGAATCCGTTCCATCCCGACCAGCCGCCGGAGAAGATCATGTGGCATGGCGAGGCCTGGGAAGGCGCCTGCGGCTGCATCCGGGAGTGCATGATCCACCTGGAGAAGAAGGGCGTTTTGAAGAACCGGTTCCATGAACCCTTCCGCCGCCGTCCGCCGTGGCGGCTGCCCGCGGACTGGAAGAAAGACCTTCCCTTGACCGCGCCGCGCCTCGAGGACGGCCGGATACGGATGCCCTGACCCGCCATGCCGGACGCGTCCGAAGCTCCCCCGGGACCGCGCTTCACGGTCGGCTACCAGCCGCTGAACGGCGAACCGGACTACTTCAGCGATATTGTACGCGATTATCGCGACGCCATCGCGGAGGTGTATTTCGCCGCGCCGGGCGAGCCCTCCGGCCGCTCGCCCGTGCCGGTTTCCGCGGAAGCACAGACCCTCGAAGAACTGGCATGGATCCGTTCCCAAGGCATTCGGCTCCATCTGCTGCTCAACGCCGCCTGTGACGGCGGCCACGCCTTGAGCGCCGCCTTTGCGGATGGAGTCGCCGACCGGGTCTGTCGGTGGCTCGACCGCACCGGCTTGGACGGCGTGACCGTTTTCTCCCCGTTCCTGGCCCGGATGATCCGAGCGCGCTTCCCCGGCCTTGAATTGCGGGCTTCCGTGAACTTGCGGATCGGGACCGTGTCCGCCCTGCGCCAGACCGCTCCGTTCTTCGACAGCTATACGATACAGCGCGAACGCAACCGCGACCCGGAACGGCTTGCGGCATTCCGGAAATGGGCCGCCGCGGAGGGGAAGTCGCTGGTCGTGCTGGCCAACAGCGGGTGCCTGAACTACTGCGCGTTTCAATCCTTCCACGACAATGTTATCGCCCACGAGGACGAGATCCGACGGGCGCCGGATTCCGCGCTCCTCCCGACACTCTGTCGCTCCCACTTCGCCGACCCCGCGAACCGAGCGGACTTTCTGCGGGGGTCCTGGATACGCCCGGAGGACGTGCGGGCGCATCACCGCATCACCGGCGCCCTCTACAAGCTGGCGACGCGGCAGCATGGGCGACCGCGCATCGTTATCGGCGCCTATGCCCGTGGACGCTTCCACGGCAACCTGGCGGACTTGTTGGAACCCGGACATGGCCCGGCGTTCGAGCCATGCCTGTTCGCCAACGGCTGTTTCCCGCCCGATTGGTTCGAACGCACGCTCTGCGGCGACCGTATCTGCGAAACCTGCCGCTATTGTGACGGCGTACTGGACCAAGTCTGTCGGCGCGCCTGACGGAAACCATTCTGCCCCCCCCGCGCCTGCCGGCTCGAGCCAGAGGACGGCCGACGAGCCCGCGACGCCGCCTCCTTGACGCCCGATGGATGCGGCTTCATAGTGCGGATATGAAAACGCATTTCCTCGCCCTGACTCGCCTGTTGACCTGCCTGTTGGGAGTCACCGG
>CAYLTB010000027.1:5275-25889 GCA_964386675.1 uncultured Verrucomicrobiota bacterium | reverse complement strand
TCCGGAACAGTTGGTCGGACGCGTCCGGCTGCGCGTGCCGCCCGCGCAGGAAGTTGCCGAAGCCCTCGACCGCTTGCGCGCCACGCTGGCCGGACATGCGGGATCCATACCGGTCGAGATGGACCTACTGCTGCCTTCAGGCGAGCGGGTCCGTCTCGATATTGCGCGCGAATACCGGGTGACGCTGACCGAGACCTTCGTCCGGTCGGTCGAGGAGGTGCTCGGAACAGGCGCGTTGAGCGTCGAGGTCAGTCCACGAGGAAGATGATCTGAAGGCCGGCGCCGTCGGGTCGCACGCTGACCTGTGCGATCGTGCGCCGGTCCGGCAGGATATCCACATCGCCGCCGAAATAGCGCCCGTAGTCGCGTTCCCGCAGCGCGATCCGATGAACGCCCGGCCGCAGATCCCAGGCGCGGTCCCGTCCATCCCGGACATCTCCCGCCAACGCCCCGTCTATGTAGACATCGATCCGGGCGCCGGTCGCGTTGTCCACGATAAGGCTTCCCTGCCCCGGCGGCGGGTGATGCGAATATCGCTCGTCCTCGCAGCCGCTCGCAAGGATCAGCGCACCCAAGACCAGCATCGCAAGACCAGCGGTCGGCATCCAACGCGTTTTCATGGCTTCCTCCGTAATGTACCCGGCTAAACGAAGACCACGAGCTGCACAGCGCACTGCCCAGCATAGACCTCCTCGTCCTGTTGAAAAAGAAAACACTGGGGCTCTTCGAGCCGCAGCGGGGTCAAAATGTGCGGGAAAACGATGAAGGTGCCGGCGCTGTTCCGTCCTTTCGCTGTTCCCAAACGCGGAGAGCGGCTTGTTTCCGCATCCACTCTGCGGCAGCATACCGGCCATGGACTTCGACGCACGGGCCGGCGCTCCGGGGCGCACGTCTCTTCCATCCGAATACCGTTTTCCGGTCCGACCGACCGCGCAGGAACTCGCAGAAGACGGCGCGCGCGGGATGGCCTCGAAACCCGATTGGATCCGGGCCGGAGATCATACCCCGGATCTCGCATGGGGCATCCGCGGCCACCTCGTCTGGGGATTGCCCCCGCCGACCGGCAAGCCTACGGGAGGGCCCCGGGGTCTGATCCGGCTTCGGTACCCTGTCCTGCCCGGCGGGGACTACGATCTACTGAATTTCATCGCCGTGGAACCGGTCGTCGCCGGCCGCAAGGGCTTCAGCGAAATGGAATCGAGCCGGCTGGATGGTCTGCCGGGCAAACGGTTCTGGGTTGCCGAAGAGTGCACCGCCGTCGGGGGAACGACGACAAGTCCAGCGGGCCGGCTGGTTCAGGATGCGTCGGGAGTCGAGACCCTGTCGGTGGAGGTTGGAATAGAACCTTTCGATAACGGCGCCCGGGTCCGGCTGACGATCGCGCAGCGCAGCGATCGGCCGGACGAAATCGAGCTGACGATTCATGCGCAGCCCGACAGTGCGCCGATGACCGAGTGCGTCCTGACGGCCACGATGGGCAACAAGGCACGGGCTCGCCTTTTGTGGCTTCGCGACCGTTCGGTCAGCAGCCTCGATCTCTATCCGGCGTATCGCGAATCGGCCTTCGCGGAACACCGCGTTTTCGCGCGGGACCACCTCTACTGCAACGCGGCCGGCGATCTGCTGGCGGCAATCACCACCGACGAGGCGAATCCATCGTCGGTCGTGCCCTTTCCCGAACGGCCGCACTGGTACTATGGCGGTTTTCCGGTCGCCCAGTACTGGAGAAAACCGGCCGGCGCGTGGCGCGACGATCTGCGCGTTGCCGTCAACGGCCGTTATACATACTGGCGATCGCAACAACCGATTCCGGGCGGCGTGTCCTTCGAGAATTTCGAGCTGCGAGAGCGCTTCCATGACGGTCAGCGCTTTCATTTCGGAATCGTCCCCGCGCCGCGGCCGTAGGATCCGGAAGACGTCAACGCTCGAGAACCGGCCGCGCTCGCCCGTCTCGCCGCTGCGGCCCGGCGCCTGTGCGGCCGCTTCGCCGCGCCCGCTTCCATCCGGGCGCTGTCTTTTCAGTCTGGCGCGGCGTCGGGGATTCCTCTACCGTGCGTCGTCTGTCAGGGCTTGGCCATGCACCCGTCCAATGACGAATCCCCATCCGCGGCGCCGGCCACACCCACGGCGGCGGCGACCGGCACCGCTCCGGGACCGAACCGCGCGCAGCGCTGGCCTTCTGCCGTCGCGGCCCTCGCGGCCTATGCCGTGGTGACCGCGATGGGTCTGCTGCTGCTGCCGTCGCGGCTGGCGACGGTGCGCGGCACCGCCGCCGTGGGTGGCGCCGACAGCGGCGCGTATGCCCTCCAGGCGCGCAGTCTCGCGGAAGGCCGGGGTCTGGGCATTCCCTACATCACGAACTACATCCACGTCTATCCGGTAGGCGAAGATCGGCACGACGACCATTGGCCGCCGTTGCTGTCGTTCGCGCAGGCCATCGGATTCCGCCTGCTCGGGTTCGAGGCGGACGTGCCCGCCCGCGTCACCGTGTTCATCGGCGCCATCGTGTTGCCGCTGTGCTTTTGTGCGCTGGTGCACGCGGCCACGCGCCGGGCGTGGATCGGCGCGTTCGCCGCCGTGCCGCTGCTGTTGTCGGACCATCTGTTCAAGGTCTCGCGCGAGGCGATGTCGGACCAGTTGCTCGCGGCGGTGCTGTGCCTGTTTCTGGCCACCTTGCTTTTTGCGCGAAGACGGCGCGGCTGGCTGCTGCTCTGCGGCGCAACCGCGGCGCTGGCCTGGTACGGCAAGGGCTCGCAGATCATGCTGTTCGGGTTCTTCGGCGCCGCGGCGTTTTACCTGCTCGGCTGGCGGACGCTGCTTCGGCGCGAATTCCTCGGCAGCCTGCTGCTGGCGCTGGCGCTCATGTTTCCCCGCCTGCGGTACAACGCCGTCCATTACGGCCGGCCGCTGCACAGCACGCAATCCAACGTCGCCGGCTTCTATGGCCTGACCGACCATGACGCGATGTACTTCCTCTGGGGCTTCTACTCGATTTACTGGGGCCGGAATCTGCCGTCGCCCGGCGATCGCTTCCGGTATCCCCTGCTGCACACCCGCAGCATCCGCCGCAATTCGGAACGCGTGGTGCGCGCGTGGCTGCTGGGTTTCGACTCCGAAAGCGAACGGGACTGGGCAGCGCTAGGGCCGGCGCCCGCGCGGTTCGCGGCCGCACTGAACGATCTCTACCGCATACGACCGCGGGCGGAAGTCCTGCGGGAGTTCGTCGGCGGGTGGACGTCGCCCGCGCGCTGGCCGCGTCCGGCCTGGATGCTTTTCCTGTGGACGGGTGCGGCGTGGGGCTTGGCAGCGCTGATCGCCTCGCCCGCGCGACGTCTGTGGCGGGCGGCGCTTCGATGGAGATGCCGCCGAAAACATACTGGGACCGGCCATCCGAAACCTCCGTGGCCGGCCGAGTCGCTCCTCGACGCCGCCGCGGTCCTCATGGCATTCATCCTGATGCAGGCGGGATTTCTGATCGTGTTCTGGGATGTGGCGCCGCGGCTGACCTATCCGGCCGTACTGACCGCTTGGGCGCTGAGTTGGTTGCCGGTCGCCACGCTGCTGGATGCGGCGGCACGGGCGTGGCGACGGCTGCGGTTTCGGTCATGGCCGTTCTGGGCGGTCCCGTCGAGCCGAGTCGCAGCGTGCGCGGCGCTGCTGGCCGCCTTCGCGGTGAAGGCTCCGGCGCTGCGCGCGCGGCAGTCCGCGGGGGTTGAACCGTTGCCGGAGCGCACGACGTCGGACGCGTATGCCCGCCTAGCGGTGCAACTGGCGGCCATTCAACCCGAAAACGCCGTGGTCATGTGCCGCGGCCGGCATGCGCTGCTGTGGCACGCGCCCCGTTCCTATCGCGGACTGGGCGTACCCTATGCGTCGCCGCCGGACCTGCTGGCCGTGGCGCGCCACTACAAGGTCTCGTTCATCGCTCAGGACTGGCCCATCTGGTTGACGCCCGGTTATGGACAGGTCGAGCAAATGCTCCGGAGCAACCCGCGCTATTTCGAGCCGGTCGCACGGAAGCCGTTTCCGACCTACCGTATCCGATGGGATCGCCTGCCCGAATCCTGGATCACGCCGTTGGATCGCCTGCGGCCTGCCTGGAACCCCTCGGAGGAACTCCCACGGGCAGAGGCTTGGCTGGCGCAGCGATCCGCCGCCGAGCCGTCAACCGGCCGCGGCAGTTCGCCGGGCCACCTTCGCCCGCTGCCGACGCGGGACCGCAGAATTTCACGCTGAACGGCCGACCGCGCGCCGGTCAGGCCTGCGGCGCCGGCGGCTTGCCGTCGGCCAACTTCTGGGTGTTCTCCGCGATCCGGAAGAGCACGATCACAATCTCCAGCCAGACGCGGGCCAGGATGACACCAAGAACGAAGTAGAGCGGTGCCAGGACGAAGGAGAACAAGACGCCAAAAAACCGACCGCTGGCGAAGCCGGTAAACAGAACGAACAGCGCGCCAATACCCGCGCCGATGATGGCGAGAATGTACAGGACCTTGATGATCTTGGTCGTGACGAACGAGCTGAACGAGAAGTCAAACAGGCTTGCGAAAAACCCCTTCGGATCCATGGCTTGTCTCCCCCGGCGCGGAATGCGCCGACGGGACAAAGCCTAACCCAGATCCCGCGAAATGCAAGCGCGGCAAATGCCTACGGTTTCACCGGCGCACCAACCATCACCGGTCCCCCCTCGAGCAACGCCTTGCGAACCTTGTTGTATTCCGCCTCGCTGATCGCGCCCTTTTCGCGGGCCTGCTGCAGGTCGAGCAGTTCCTGCCCCACCGTGGTCGTGCGGGTGTAGGAAACCTGCGTGCGGTTCAACATCGCGCAACCGGCGGTCATCCATCCGCCGGCCAGCGCCGCAGTGGCCAGCCATCGGTTCATGAGGTCCTCTCCTTCTGTCATGCGGCAGGGCGGAAACGCCCCGATCATGGTTTTATGCTGAGACGTGCGTCCCGCGAGTTCTATTCACTATATCGTTCGCGGCCGACGAGCTTTCACCCCAACGGCGGCGGCTTGGGCAGGCCCTCGATGGACTTCAGCGAACGGGCCATTTCCTCGTCGGTCATCGTGTAGTTGGTGAGCGCGCCGCTGAAGTAGGCGTGGTAGCCGCTGAGGTCCATCAGGCCGTGGCCGGACCAGTTGAGCAGGATGACGCGCTCGCGGCCCTCGTCCTGCGCGCGCCGCGCCTCGCGGATCGCCGCGGCGATCGCGTGCGAGGTTTCCGGCGCGGGAATGTGACCCTCCGTGCGCGCCCACAATACCGCCGCCTCGTAGCACTCGAGTTGCGGAATTGCATGCGCCTCGATCAATTTCTCGCGCGCGGCCATGCTGACCAGCGGGGCCATGCCGTGGTAGCGCAGGCCGCCGGCGTGGATTGGCGGCGGGATGAACGTGTGGCCTAGGCTGTACATCGGCAACAGCGGGGTCATCATCGCCACGTCGCCCGAATCATACACGTAGGGCGCCTTCGTCATGCGCGGACACGCGGCCGGCTCGGCCGCGATGATGCGCAGTTCCCGGCCGTGGATCTTGTCGCAGATGAACGGGAACGTCAGCCCCGCAAAGTTCGACCCGCCGCCCGCGCAGCCGATCAAGATGTCCGGCTCGAGCCCGATCTTCGCCAGTTGCTTTTTGGCCTCCAGCCCGATGATCGTCTGGTGCAGGCAGACGTGATTGAGCACGCTGCCGAGCGAGTAGCGCGTGTTCTCCGACTTCACGCAATCCTCAATGGCCTCGCTGATCGCGATGCCGAGGCTGCCGGGGGAGTCGGGCGTCGCCGCAAGGATCTTGCGGCCGATTTCCGTGCGCGGGCTGGGGCTGGGGATGCACTCGGCGCCCCAGGTCTCCATCATGAACTTGCGGAAGGGCTTCTGGTCGAAGCTGATCCGCACCATGTACACGCGGCAGTCCAGCCCGAACTGCCGGCACGCGAACGCCAGCGCGCTGCCCCACTGCCCGGCGCCGGTCTCCGTGGTCAGGTGCTGGATGCCGGCCATCTTGTTGTAATAGACCTGCGCAATCGCCGTGTTGGGCTTGTGGCTGCCGGCGGGCGACACGCCCTCGTTCTTGTAGTAGATCCGCGCCGGGGTCTGCAGTGCGCGCTCCAGGTTCACGGCCCGGCAAAGCGGCGAAGGCCGCCACAGCGCGAGCTTCTCCAGAATCGCCTCGGGGATGTCAATCCACCGGTCCCGCGACATCTCCTGCTCGATCAGGCTCATCGGAAACACCCGCGCGAGCGCATCGGGCGTTACCGGTCGGCCGTCCGGCCCCAGCGGCGGCGGCAGCGGATGCGGCAGGTCGGCCTGCAGGTTGTACCACTGGCGCGGCATTTCGCGCTCGTCGAGGAAGACTTTTATGGGATCGCTCATGGGGGCTCCTGGTTTCTGGGTTCTGGGTGCCGGGTCAACTGCCGGGGTGTTCCGCGCGACCGCCCTGCCGGCACAGGGGGCATTCGGCGGGCGGCCAGGTCGTCGGAGTCATCCGCAGCAGGCTGATGAGCGGTACGCCGAACTGCGCCGCGCCGCCGCTGCGGTCCACGAGTACGGCGACGGCCGCAACCTCGCCACCCGCAGACCGCACGATGTCCATGGTCTCCTGCACGCGCCCGCCGCGCGTGACGACGTCCTCTGCGACGACGAACCGCTCGCCCGGCGTGACCTGGAATCCGCGCCGCAGTACGAGCCGGCCGTCCTGCTTCTCCGCGAAGATCGAGCGCGCGTCGAGCGCGCGCGCAATCTCGTGTCCGACGAACAGCCCGCCCATCGCCGGGGAAATCACGCTGACGCCGCCCGCAATCCCGCCGGCGCGCAGCCGCGCCGCCAGTGCGCCGCAGAGCCGGGCCGTGATGGTCGGATATTGCAGAACCATCGCGCACTGGAAATAACGGTCGCTATGCAGTCCCGACCGCAGCTCGAAATGGCCCTCCAGTAGACCCTTCGTCTGCCGGAACGCCGCCAGCACCTCCGCTTCGCTCAAGTCCGCCGTCGTGCCCATGCCCGCTCCCCGGTTTTCCAAGGCTTGGAAGCCATCCGCCACGGGTTTTCCGAGCCTTGGAAGAGAAAGCCCGCGATTTTCCAAGGCTTGGAAGAGTTGGATGGGCGGGCTTCCAAGGCTTGGGAAACCGCGCCATCGTGCGCGGACGCGGCGCGCGGTTCAAGCGCAAAAGCGCGCGCCCGATTCGCGCGTTGCGCGGTCCGCCGTCGGCGGATATCGTGCTGCCATGATCAGGTCCATGGCGCTGACGGCCGGCGCGGCGCTCTTCGCGGCCGGCACGGCGGCAAACGACGCGCGCGAAGCGGTCGTGACGCTGGACGGTCGCGAGATCGTCGGCCGCGTCCGGCGGCTCGACCGCCTGCGCATCATCGAGACGGGGGACCGCGACATCTACCTCACGGATGCCGCCGTCCGGTCGGCGCGCGCCGCGAAGCCCGCCGAGCCGGAGCCGATCTACCTCTTCAATCAAGACCTCGCGCGCGGTCCGAAACGGGGGCCCATTCGCCCCACCGTGGACCGGACGCAGATCGGTCCCCTGCGGCCGGACGGGACGCGCCGGATTCTGTATTCCGATCCGCAACAGGGTCCGATCGAGCTGACGCTCGCGATTACACAGCTGACACCGACCGTCTACCGCCATGAGGCGGTGGAGTTCGAGTACGCCAATACCCATCCGCTCGCCGCGCTGCGCGGGGCCGATCTCGCCCTGATCCGGTCGGTTACGCCGGACGACGACGCGGCGGCGCAATTGAAGGCGGCCACGTTCTACCGAATGGCCGGCCGTTTCGCCGAGGCCGGCGCGTTTCTCGACCGCGCGCAGCAGCTCGCTCCCGATCGGCCGGTCCTCGCCGCCGAGCGGCGCGCGCTGCTGCTCGCCGAGTGGGAGGCAACCCTGTCCCGCGCCGAGACCTTGTCGGAATCGGAGCGGATGGACGATGCCGCGCAAGCCCTGGCCGCACTGCCCGATACGCTGCCGGCCGATCTGTCGGAACGACGGGACGCGCTGCGGCGAGCGATCGCGTCCGCGCGCGCCGAGCGGCGGATGCTGGAGCAATCGTTCCCGGCGCGACGCGCCCAGATCGCCGCGCTGGCGCCGGACATCCGGCGTCGGATCGCGTCGGCGCTTGCGGGCCGCACGGCCGCCGAACGCGGTCTGGACGACGGGGACTGGCCGCTGCTCCAGCAGCCCTGGGCGGACGCGCTGGCCGCGGACGCGGAGTGGCGGGTGGAGCACCTGCGCAAGACGGGCGCGCTGGCCGCCCGCGTCGGCGCCTTCTTCGCCGCCGATACGCCGTCGGACGCGCCGTCCGTCGCGCTGGCCCTGGAGAGCTCCGACCTGCCGTTCGCCGTCCGCTGGGCGATCCTCCGTCTCGCACCCGCGCACGCGGCGCGGCCCCGCGCGGAGTGGGACCGGGTCGAGTTCCGGAATCCGTTCGGCGGCGGTGATTTCCACTATTTCATTCGCTCGCCGCGCGACTACCGGCCCGAGGCCGCAACGCCGGCGATTCTCGCGCTGCATGGACAGGCCCCGATGGCGGATTCGATGCTCGGCATCTGGGGTCCGGTCGCCGACCGGCTGGGCTGGATTCTGATCAGCCCCGAATACATCTACGGCCGGCGCGCCGGCTATCGCGGCCACTACGACGAGTTGGATTCCGTGATGGGCGCGCTGCACCACGCCGCGCGCGACTGGAACATTGACATGGACCGCGTGTTCCTGACCGGCTTCTCGCAGGGCGGCCACGCCACCTGGGACATGGGCGCGGCGCACGCGGCGCGGTTCGCCGGCATCGCGCCGTTCATCGGGCACCCGCCGCCGCCACAGCAGTTCACCAGCTTCCGCGACACGGCGCTCTATGCAGTCGGCGGCGAGAAGGACTTTCACTCGCCGGGGCTGGTCCGGCCGGCCATGGCGGCCATCGCGCAGACAGGCGCCGCCGCGATGTACATCGAATACCGCGACCGCGGCCACGAGCTGTTTTTTGAGGAATATCCCGCGCTTGTCCACTGGATGCTTTCGCGGCGCCGCCAGCGGGATGGCGAGGTGACGGTGTTCTGCCTTGCGCCGACCGAGACGCGGCGCGACTGGCTGGAAATCCTGGAGCCGGTCCGCGGCTGGCCGCCCAGCCGGCGGCATCTCGACGATGGCCTGCTGGTGGAGGGCCGCATCCGCGGCCAGACGATCGAGCTCGAAAGCGCGAACGTCCGGCGCGCGCGCGTGTACTTCTCGCCGGACCTGCTGGACGTGCGGCGCGAGGTTGGGATCGTCGCCAACGGACGCCGCGTCTTCGCGGGCCGGCCGCCGGTGGACTGGCGGTTCGCGCTGGAGGACGCGCATCGCCGTCGCGACCGGCTGGCGGCGTACGTTGGCGCCGTCGAAGTTCCGCTGCGGTGAGCGGGCCCCCGGCGGAAGCCCCGCCGCCGGTTTGGATTTGACCGGCCAGCGGTTTGTCCGCACAGTGTGCCGCTCGAAAGGGCGCCGAATGTCGGAAACGTCCATCCAGATTGAAGACGCCGTCGTCCTCCGCCACACGGAACGGCCGGGCTACTACCACTTGCTGGCGCTCCGCGCGCCGCGCATCGCGCCCCGGGTGCGGCCCGGCCAGTTCGTGCACATCCGGCTGCCCGCGCCGGCCGATGCCCTGCTCCGGCGCCCGTTCAGCGTTTTCAAGGCCGGCCGCCGCACGCTCGAAATCCTCTACAAACCGGTCGGGCGCGGCACACACGCCATGGTCGCGCTTCGCAAAGGCGACACGCTCAGCCTGATCGGCCCGCTGGGCAACGGATTTCCACCGCCGGCGCCGGACAGCGTCCCGGTGCTGGTGGCCGGCGGGTACGGCATGGCCGCCCTGTATCTCCAGGCCGCGTCCGCGCCGCGGCCGGGCCTCGCATTTTTCGGCGGCGCGACCGCCGAGGACATCCTGTGTGTGCCGGAATTCGAGGCGCTCGGCTGGACCGTGCGTATCGCGACCGAGGACGGTTCGCTCGGCGTTCGCGGCCTCGTCACCGCGCCGCTCGACGAATGGCTGGCCGCACCGGACTGCCCGGCCCGCATCGAGTGCTTCGCCTGCGGGCCGAACGGCATGCTGCGCGCAGTCGCCGGGCGCGCCGCGCGCGCCGGATTCCGCGCGTGGCTCTCGATGGACCGGTCCATGGGCTGCGGCGTCGGCGCCTGCCTGACGTGCGTCCAGTCGCTGCGCGCCCCGGACGGCTCTGTGGTCCGGGCGCGCGTCTGCAAGGAGGGGCCGGTCTTCGCCGCGGATGCGGTGGTTTGGGAGGACGACGAATGAGCCGGCCCCTCGCCCCGACGCCGCTCGATCCCGCAGCCGTGGACCTGACGGTCCGCCTGGGCCCGCTGACGCTGCGCAATCCGGTCATGGTCGCCTCCGGCACGTTCGGATACGGTCCAGAGTACGCCGACCTCGTGGATTTGGAACGCCTCGGCGCGATTGTCGTGAAGGGCATCTGTCTGGAACCGACGAGCGGCAACCGGACCCCGCGCACGCACGAAGTCGCGAGCGGGTTGCTGAACGCGATCGGCCTGCAGAATCCCGGCGTGGCGGGCTTCGTGCGCGACTACCTGCCCTTCCTGCGCCGCTTCTCCACGCCGGTGATCGTCAACATCTGGGGCCACACGGTCGAGGAGTATGCCGAGGTGGCCCGGCGGTTTTCGGACGTGGATGGCATCGCCGCGCTGGAAGTCAACGTCTCCTGCCCGAACATCAAGGAGGGCAGCAAGTTGTTCGGTACGGACCTCGACGCGTTTCGGCGCGTGCTGGACGCGGTCCGCGCCGCAACGCGCCGGCCCCTGATTCCGAAGCTCGCGCCGAATGTATCGGACATCGGCGCGTTCGCGCGTGCGGCGGAGCAATGCGGCGCCGATGCGATTTCGTTGATCAACTCCGTGCCGGCAATGGCGGTGGACGTGGAAACGCGCCGTCCGCGGCTGGCCAACGTCACCGGCGGTCTGACCGGTCCGGCGATCCGGCCGATCGCGGTCAAGCTGGTCTGGGACGCCGCGCGCGCCACGCGGCTGCCCGTCATCGGCATGGGCGGCATCTTCGAGGCGGCACATGCCGTGGAGTTCCTGCTGGTGGGCGCCACCGCGGTGGCCATCGGGACCGCCAACTTCGTGGAGCCGCGCACGGCGCTGCGGGTGGTGGACGGCCTGCGCGACTACCTGGCCCGCCACGGCCACGCCTCCCCGCGCGAACTGGTCGGCGGACTGCGGCTATGATCGGCCGTCGCAAGATCGGACTCTTCATCCTGACCGCGCTCCTGACGGCGGCCGGACTCTGGTGGGCGGCCTACGTGCCGGAACGCCCCCTGCGGGCGTTCCGGGCGATCCCGGCGGGCGCCGATTTCGTCAGCCTGCACGACCGGTTCGCCGACCGCAGCGACGAACTGCTGGCGACTCCGCTGGCGCGGCTTTTCGCCGGCGGCTTCGGACTGACCGCGGAACAATGGGACGCGGTCCGGTCCGACGGGCAGACCCGCGTCTGGATTCGCCGGCTCGCCGACCGGCGGGTGGTGGCGGCGGCGCTGCCGCTTCCGGGCGGGCGGCATGCCTGGTTCGCGGCGTCCGACATCGGCGCGCGGGCGATCCGGCTGCGTTGGATGCTCAAACTGGGCGCCCTGCCCGCCTTTCAGAAGTTCGGCACCCACGGAGGCCGGACGCTTTGGATGCTCGCGCCGGAACTGACAGGGACCGCGGACCGCTTGGCGCTCACGTTCGAGGAGGGACTGTTGATCACGACCTGGTCGGCCGATCCCCGCGATCTGCTCCTCGCGCTGGAGGCGTATGACGGCACCATCGAGTCCATGGGTCGGACCGGCCTGGGCGAACGATTGGCGGCCTCGTCGGCGGCGCCCGACCGGATGTGGTGGCGCGGCGACCGCGCATGGCCGCTGGGTTCCGCGTGGATTCGCATCGAGCGCGCCGACGCCGGCGGGATCGAGGGCCGGGCGGAGTTTCCAGACGCGCGCGGCCGGCTGGCACGGCCGGGGCGCGGCGCGAATGCCGGGGACGCTGCGGCACTCTTCGGCCGGACGCCATACGCAACCATCGCTTTCGATCCGGAATGGCTCGTGACCCAACTGCACGGATTGCCGGCGCCCGGTCCCGCCGTGCTGCTGCTGGACTATGTCCGCCGCGAAACGACGGGGCCGGCGGCGGTCGGCCTATTCGGCGGCGATTTCTCCGGGCGACTGTTCGGGATGAAAACGCCGGGCATGGTCGCCGCGGCCACGCTCCGCCGACCGGATGCCGCGGCGGCGATGCTGATGGAGCGGGTGGACCGTCTCAATGTCCTCTATCGCGCCGCCGCCTCGCTCGGACCAGTCCCGGATACGGGAGGGCCGCTCCTCGCCATCACGGTGTCGAGCGTGCCGTTCTACGCCGCCCTGCCGACGTCCGAGCAGGCGGCGGTGGCGTTCCGCAGCAACCGGATTTACGCCGCCAGCAACCTTGAAACGCTGCGCGCCGTCGTTTCCGCGGCGCCGGCGGCGGCCGCCGCACCGGCGTCCGCCGTGTCGGGGGCGGCGCTGCTTCGGTTGAATCTGAAGGAGGGCGCGCCGTCGATCCGAAACGGGCTGGCGGTCGTCGCGCTGGCCCTGATGATGCAGGACCGCGAGGGCACCCGCGCGGCCCGCGCGGCCATCAACCAGATCCGCGACACGCTGCGGTGGCTCGAACCGCTGGAGCGCATCGAAGCGGACCTGCTGCTGGCGGAGGACGATACGCCGGTCATCCGCTTCGCCGCGGGCGCTCCGGCGCCGGCCGGAGGAGCGGAGCCGTGAGCCGCGCCGGCGACCGCGCCGTCCGCTGGCTGGCGACGGGCTTCGGACTCGGATACAGCCCGCTTGTCTCGGGCACGGTCGGCACATTGCCGGGCGTGGCGCTCGTGCTGTTGTTGTGGCGGTGGACCCCGCATCCGGCGGTACAGGCCATGGTGGCCCTCGCGCTGGCTGCCGCGGCCGTGCCGATCTGCTCCGCCGCCGAAATGCAGTTCGGGCGAAAGGATGACGGCCGCATCGTCGCCGACGAGTTCCTCACGTTCCCCGTCTGCATGATCGGACTGCCGGTGGCGGCTTCGGAGTGGTGGGTGCTGCCGTTGGCCTTTGTCACGGCGCGCGCATTCGACATATTGAAACCGCCACCGGCCTACGGCGCACAGCGACTGCCCGCGGGATGGGGCATTGTCGCGGACGATTTTCTGGCCTCGCTGTACAGCCTCGCCGCGAACCACGCGCTGTATGCGCTGCTTCATCGCGGGCGTTGAGCCCTGTAACAGGGCGCGATCGAGCGTTATGCCATGCCGCGGCGCGCGGTGGAGGAAAACGCCGATCTGGAGGACGCCGGCCGCGATCGCAATCCGGCAGTTCCAAAAACGGGAGACCGCCGCCCCAAGCGCGCGGCATATGCCTGCACTTCGACACGACCACGCCGAGGCGCGTTCCCACGCACCGGCGCCGCAGAGGCCTCCCGGCGGCGCCGACTCGAAACGCGCCGCCCCCACCAGCCCGCCGCCCGGTTCAGCGCGGCGCCGTAAGATCCGCGTCGGTCGCCGGCGCCTCGGTCGCCTCGGCGGACTTGCGGATATAGATTTCCGTGCGCCGGTTCTTCTGCATGTTCGCCTCGGTGTCGTTGGGCGCTACCGGGCGGTCGAATCCATAACCGACAGCTTTGAGGCGCGCACGGTCTATGCCGCCGACATCGGCAATGTAGTCGAGCACCGCCTGCGCGCGCCGCTCGGACAGCCGCAGATTATAGGTCCGCTCGGACCGCTTGCGGCGGTCGGCATGACCCTCGATGCGGGCCGTCGCGCCGGGATCGCGCTGGAGCACCTTGATGATGACATCGAGATCCGCGTGATATTGAGGGCGCAGGATGGCTTTGTCGTAATCGAATTCGATGTTCAGCCGGAAGAGCTGCAGATCGTCCTTTGGATCGAGCGGATTGGTATTATCCTCGATCACCTCGTGGCCGTCGGACACGCCGCCGCGGTCTGTGTCGGCGTTCAGAGGATCCGTCTTATACACGTGAACTTCGGCGCCGTCGGTCAGTCCGTCGAAGTCGCTGTCCGGATTGAGCGGATCGGTGCCGTACACGCGAACCTCCTCCCAATCGGTCAACTGGTCGCCGTCGGTGTCGGGGTTGAACGGGTCGGTCTTGATCTGGCGTTCCTCGGCGTCCGTCAGGCCGTCGCCATCGCTGTCGAGGTCGCCGGCCCCGGCCAGCCCCAGGTCCGGCGGCACCGCGGCGCCCCAGCGCCAGGCCAGACCGATCGAGAAGATCGTGTTGAATTCGGTGTTGCGGGTGGTCACCAGTTGGCGGGCATCGGCGCGCAACGCCCATTCGTCGCTGAAATGATAGAAGAGGCCTGCGCCGGCGGAAAAGTTGAAATCGCTCGCTCCGCCGTTGTCGTAGCGGTCATCGCCGAACAGGTGTGCGGCCGCGCCGAGCGAGAGGTAGGGATCCCAGCGCAGGTTTCGCGTGGACCGGGGATGGAACAGCAGTTCGGCCCCCAGCCGGAGCATCCACGTATCGCCCTCCAATTGATAGCGCCCGTCGCTGAACGAACGGCCTTCCAGCCGAGGCGCCAACCCGAATTCCCCCTCCACCGCCCAGTTCGGGCCGAAGCTCCGCCCCAGCCGCAGCGACAGCAGCGGCCCGTTCTTCGTGGGCTCGTCGCCCTCGAACAT
Organism: uncultured Verrucomicrobiota bacterium; assembly: GCA_964386675.1. GTDB lineage: Bacteria > Verrucomicrobiota > Kiritimatiellia > PWTM01 > PWTM01 > CALGXT01. The sequence goes on along the minus strand of CAYLTB010000027.1, from coordinate 11,192 downwards.
CACGACGCCAACGCCGGCGCTGCCGTACCCGGGGGCTCGCGTGAAAAGATCCTCGTCGGCGCGGGCGGCCACGGCCAGGGCGGCCAGGGCGGCAGTGAAAAATCGGCGACAATAGAACATGGCTCACCTCTGTTATGGTATTGAACCCTGACGCAGCCTAACATATATGCAGAGGCAGCGCCAACCGAAAGCAAAGGGCGTTTCGCCACGGCAGGCGCGACCGCGTTGGACGCCATCATGGAAAAGATACATCTGCTCGTTGAGTCGGGACCGGAAAAGGGGCGCACACTGACCGTGCCGCCGGAGGGGGCGCGCGCGGGGCGTTCGTCCAGCAACGATATCGTGCTGAACGACGAATCTCTTTCTCGCTTCCACTGCCGGTTCTACTTCAAGGACCGACGCGACCTGTTCGTCTCGGACCTGGCGAGCACCAACGAGACGCTCGTCAACGGCAAGGCCGTCCAGGAAGCCCGACTGGCGCCCGGCGACCGCGTCACGATCGGCGAGACGACCATGAAAGTCGTCTCCGCGACGCTCGAGGGCGCGCCGCCGCCGGAGGCCGAAGCCGGCAGCGGCATCGCCTATATTGAGTCTCCGCCCGAGCCGGTGGCGGTGCCTCCGGCGCACGCCGTCGGCGAAATCGACCTCGGCTTGCAGCCGAGGCCACCGTTGAAGGTGCTGCGCTCCGAGCACCCGCGGCGGCCGGCGCTGCTGCTGGCGGTTCTGGGGGTGGCCGTGCTGGCCGTCGCCGGCGCCGCCGTGTGGAAGTTCGTCCTCCGACCCGGCGCGGCAGCAGCGGGCACCGCCGCCGTTAGCGCCCTCGCGCTGGAGGTGGATTACGAAAAAGTGGAGGCCTCCAACCGGAACATCTTCTTCTACCGACTGCAGATCCGGGACAATACGCTCAGCATCCGAATCGTGAACCTCGAGGACGGCCGCCAATTGAGCCGCGAAAAACGCCTCGACCCGAAAATCGTGGAAGACCTGGCGCGGCAGTTGCAGGCCATGGAATTCTTCCAACTCAACGCCGAATACACCGGCCTCGCGCCGGAGATCTGGGAGTCGAAGGATTTGGCGCTGACGATCGGAGCGCGGACGCACCGCGTGCGCGTAGTCAACCGCATCGAACCGCCGGCGTTCCGGGATGCGCGGCAGGCACTGGAGGAGTTCTGCCGAAATGAAACGGGCACCTTCGCGGTGGCGCTGCCGCGGGAACGGTTGATGGAGCTGGCGCAGGAAGCCTGGCTGCAGGGCCGAAAACTGTTCGACGAGCGCGAAGTGAAAGTCGGCAATCTCTCGGCGGCGATCCAGCGGTTCACCGAGGTTGAGACGCTGCTCGAGGTCGTGGAACCCAAGCCCGATATTTTCGCGGCGGCGGTCGCCGCTCGCGAGGAATGCAGCCGGCTGCTGCAAGAGCGGTATGACGACCTCAACTTTCAGGCCGACCGCGCCATCAGGCTCCGAGAGTGGCAGACCGCCAACAATCACCTCGTGACCATCCTCGACCTGATTCCGGATCGCGAGGACGATCGTTACCAGAAGGCGTACAAGAAACTCCTGGACGTGCAGCGCCGGCTGCGCGCCCGCTGACGGCGAGGTCACCCTTGAAACGGTTATTTCAGACGATGCTCGGCAGGGCGGCGGGCGCCGCCGTCGCGATCGCCGCGCTGGCCGCGGGCTGCGGTCCGCGGGGCGCCGGCGAGATACGGGTCGTGACCGAACCGCCCGGAGCGACACTTTTCTGCAATGGCACGCGATTCGACGTCACCCCACTGACGCTGGCGCGTCGCCCGCCCGGTTTGTATCTGCTCGTGGCCGAAAAAGAGGGCTTTCGAACTGCGCGCCGCTCCGTGACGCTGCTGGAAGGACAACGGCTTTTGATTGATCTGCGCCTGGAGCCGGAAACCGCTTTGGTGCGGATCGAATCGGATCCGCCGGACGCCGATGTGCACGTCAACGGCGCCTTTCGGGGCCGTACTCCGTTCTTCATCAACGACCTGCCGTTCGGCGAACACCGCCTGCACTTCGAGAAACCCGGCTACCTGCCCCGCGACATCGTCGAGCGCTTCGACAGCCGTCCGCCGCGCAACCTGCGCGTCGAGCTGGTGCCCAACACGGGACGGCTGATCGCGCGTTCGGCCCCGGCCGGCGCCCGCGTGCTGGTCAACGGCGCAGAACGCGGCGTCACGCCCTGCGAAATCGAGGACGTCCCGGCCGGAGATGTCGCGATCGAAATGACCCTCGACGGCTTTGAAACGTTTCAGGAGACGTTTTCGATCTCGGCCCGCCAGACCCGCGAGGTATCGGCGACGCTCAAGCCGTATCCCACCCAGCTTTCCGTGGTGTCCCTGCCGCCCGGCGCCCGGCTCTACATCAACAACCAGTACCGCGGCGAAACGCCGCAGAAACTGACCGATCTTCAACCGGGCGAGGTCCGCCTGCGCGTCGAAATGGCCGGCTACGAGACCGCGGCTCGAACCGTCTCGCTGCGGTCCCGCACCCCCGTCGTGGAGGAGTTCCGGCTGACGAAGAACAGCGGCAAGCTGGTCATCGTCACCGAACCGCCGAACGTGAAAGTATTCCTGAACGGCGAGGAAAAGGGCGAGACGCGGCCCAGCGCGAACCCGTTGATTTCCGAACCGCTGGAGATTGACCTCCTGCCCCCCGGCGAATACCGGCTCTCGTTGCTGCGGTCCGGGTTCCAGCACACGCCGAAAATGATCCGCATCGCGGCCAACGCGGTGGTGGACGTTCAGGAACGAATGACGCGCCGCTTCGTGCCCGATACGCGCGTCCGCATCCGGGGCGCGGCCGGCGAGGTGATCCGCGATGGCATGCTGATCAACGTGCTGCCCGACGGCGCCATCGAACTGCAATTGGAGTCGCGGACGATCCTGCGAATCGAGGCCGACGACATCATCTCCCGGGAACCGCTGCAACCGCGGAATTGAGCGGCACGAACCGCACCCGTGCCCCGGCCGCCAACGCGGTCGCATCCAGCCATCCGGAACGGACCTCTACAACGGACGCGGCGGTCCCGGCACCGCGGCAGACCCGCCAGGGACGCACCGCGAGCGCCACGCGGACCACGCCTCCGTCGCGATCGAGAAAAATCGCGTCAATCGGGAACCGCATAAAGCCCGTGTGGATGGCCGCACAGGGCGAAAGCCATAGCCCTTCCCCCGTCGGCAGGCTCCGCCGCCCCATCAGCCCGAGGGCGCGGCCGAAGAAACCGCGCGCGACCCGCACCCGCGCAACGACGGTCCGGCCGCCGCACTCCAACGCAAACTCCGGCGGCGACGGCATCAGGCGATCCTCCGCACCGTCCCGGCCGCGCCATCCATTTCCACCATGTCGCCGTCCCGCAGCGTTTCCAGCAGTCCCGCGATGCCGACGATCGCCGGCTTGCCCATTTCGCGCGCGACGATCGCCGAGTGGCTCAATACGCTGCCGCGCTCGATCAACAGCCCCGACACCGAGGGATACAGCGGAATCCAGCCGGGATCGGTCTTCTCCGCGACGAGGATTTCGCCGTCCAGCGTGAGATCGTCCGATGGCGCGCGGATTACGCGCACGCGCCCGCGCACGACGCCGCCGCAGCACGGCGTGCCGCGCAGCCCGTCTGGACCGTCGCCCGGCGGCCGTGCCGACGCGACCGGCGCCGCAGGCGCCGGGCGGAAATTATTGCGGATGTGAACGGCGCCGAACGTGACGAAACGGGCGGGCGGCGGCGGCGCGCACCGGTATTCGTCGAACTCGGCGCGGCGCAGGGCGGCCAGCTCGGCGAGCCGCGCGGCGGTGACGGCGGTTCCGCCCGTGAAGTCGAAGACCTCCTCCAGCGTCAGATAGAAGACGTCGTCCGCCGTGCGGAGCGCGCCGGCGCGCGCCAGGTGCGCACCTAAGGCCAGGAAGACGCGGCGCACCAGCGCGAAGGCGCGGGTCCGCGCAAGCCGTTGATTCTCGCGATTCCGGATGTGGCGGCGGGCGTGGGCCAACACCCAGCGAAAGACGGTGCTTCGCCGAAGCCCCACGGGGGTCCGGCGGCGCCCCAGCGCAGCGGCGATGCGCGCCTCGGCCGTCGCGCGCGTCTCGCGCTGGCGACGGACCATCGCGCCAGGGTCCGGCGGCTCGGCGGCCATCACGTAATTGCGCAACACGGAAAACAGGAAGCCGGGATACTCGCGCGGCTTCGGCGTCTCCAGCTTCAACTCGCCGATGCCGCGATCGCCAAAGCGGTCGAGATAGCGCGCGAACGCCTCGCGCGCCGGCGGCGGCAGCGCTTGGCCCTCCCGCAATTCCGCCACGAGTTCCTCGGGGGTCGCCCGCACGAAACGCTCCGCCGCGCGGGGGTCCGCTCGGATCATCCGCGCGATCTCCATCAATTGCACCGGCGCAGCGCTGGATTCGATCTGCTCATCGCCGCACAGCAGGTCATTGGCCAGCGTGCCGCCGGGGTCGGCCGCCCAGGATGCCGACAGCTTGCGCAGCAGGCCGTAGAAGATCATCGCGTAGAAGTCGCTCAGGATCGGCGGCTTCCAACGCCGCAGCACGCCCTCCTCCATGTCGCGGTAGACCCGCTCCAATTCATCGGGCCGCATCGTCTCCATCGGCAGGGCGTTCCACTGCGCATGGCGCGCCTTGAACTCGGACAAAAAGCGCCGCATCTTCCGGTCCACCGAGGCCAGGTTCACGAGGATTCGCGCGGCGGTCCACAGGAGCCGCGGCAGCTCCGCGAAATACCGGCGAACGAACGAAGGCGACGCCGCAGCCCCGATTTCGTCCGCCATCCGCTCGCGGACGCCCATCATGCTCTCCATGAACTCGCGATTGAAGCGATAGCCGGGCAGAAAGCGGAGCATCGCATACCAGTTCAGCAGGTCGTAGTACACGCATCCGCGAATCAGACCGAGCAAATGGTCGAACAGGCGCGCGTGGGCCCGTCGCACGCGCGCCGGAACGCCCATGATCTCAAGAAACTGGTCGTACACCGTCGCGTAGGCGCGGCGGATGAACGAGAAAGTCAGCGGCGTGGTGACGCCGGCGTAGCTCTCGACGATGTTGCTGTTATCCCATACGCGCCGCGGACCGTCTTCCGGGCCGGCCGGCAGCGTCGTGATCGGACGAGTTTGAAGAATGAACAGTCGTTCACCCTCCGTCGCGAACTCGATATCCTGTGGCACGCCGAAGGCATGCTCGACCGCCAATGCCGCAACGCGAAGCGCGCGCAGCGTCGCCTCCGACAGGCACGGCGCCGTGGCGCGATCCGGCGGCACGTCCACGGCGCGCGTTCCTTCGCCGCGCGCAGCGTCGAAGACGATCATCCGATCTTTGGCGCGGATCTCGGCGTGGACCGTCCCGTCCGCCTTGCCGATGCGCCACGCATCGGTGACGAACTCGCCCCCAACCACGCCCTCGCCCAGCCCCCACGCGGCGTTGACGACAAGGACCTCCCGGGCGCCGCTGACCGGATCGGCGGTGAACAGCACCCCCGCGGCGTCCGCGCGGACCATGCGTTGCACGACGACCCCCATGGCGACGGCCGCGCCACCGCGCCCCCGTTCCCGGCGGTAGACGACCGCCCGCGCCGTGTACGCCGAGGCCCAGCATCGCCGCACGGCATCCAGTACGGCCTCCGCCCCGCGCACGAAAAGAAAGGAATCGAGTTGTCCGGCAAACGAGGCCTCGGCGGAGTCCTCGCCGACCGCCGAAGAGCGCACCGCGACAAACTCGTCCGGCCCGGCCAGCGCGGCCAGCGCCCCGGCAATTTCGGCGGCGAGCGCCGGCGGCGGCGGGACCGCCAGTATCGCCGCCCGCGCATCGGCGGCGGCCGCCGCCGGGTCCCCGCCGCGGTCCATGCGCCCCAGCGCGTTTTCCAGCGCCGCCGCGACGTCCGGTTGCGCCAGGTGCGCGCGGCCGG
>CAYLTB010000027.1:0-5265 GCA_964386675.1 uncultured Verrucomicrobiota bacterium | reverse complement strand
AAGATCGGCCTGCGTCCGCGCCAACTGCGAACCAGGGTGGAACGCACACGCCCGGAACCGCGCCCAACCGCGCCAGATGGGCGGCCTTGTGGCCGACCGCGGACGGTTCGCGCGCGGCCGGCTCGTCCGGCAAAACTATCCGGCATTCGGGGGTCATGGGGCGCCCCAGAGGTTCACGCGCAGACCATATTTCTGCGCCAGAAAGGCGACCAGACAGAAGTCGAAGGACACAATGTGGAGCGAAGCGTACACCTCGACCCAGCGGGCGGTACGGCGGCTGGGACGCCGACGAAAGCTTGCGACGCCGAACGAACCGACCGCGAGCAACACCGCCAGCAATATGAAAAACGCCGGCGACAGCCGGAGCGCCACCCCGACGATCGCCGTACAGACCGTGGCGCCGGCCATCACGCCCAGCACCAGCCAGGCCGCGCCGAAGGGCCCCAGATGCTTCGAATAGCTGTCCACCAGCACATGCTCGTCCTCCGGCACTCGAATCTTGCGCGCGAACTCGAACGTGAAGGCGACGAAGACTCCGTTGAGTGCGTACACGAAATACAGCCAATTGACCTCCCAGAGCCAGCGACCGGTGGTTACGCTCCAGATCAGCAGATCGAAGCCGAACAGGATCGTCGTGTGCGTCAAGGCATAAAGAAAGATGCGACGCCGCAGCCAGTCGCGGACAAAATACTCCTTGAACATCAGCAGCGACCAGCCGAGCACGAGCAACCACGTGAGCACCGCGGCAGGCCCCGCCAGCCATGCGATGACGGCTTCAAGCGCGATCGCGAGCAGCCCCAGCCGCCACAATTCCGCGTAGGTGAAGACCCCGCGACTCAAGTAGCGATGGGGAAAGGCCGCGATATCGCTGTCGCGATCCTTATGGTCATCGAAGACGCGCAGATGAAAGAACAGGCATAGCAGCATGAAGAAATTGAGGATCGAGCGGGCGTCGTACACCATCGGCCCCTCGCCGCGCGTCACGGCCTGCGCGAGAAACTGGTTCGCGCTGAAGTACGAGAAAATCAGGATGCCGTGGCGCAGCAGCGGGAAGCGCTGACCGAGATAAAGCCACAGCCGCGCCGCGTAGGGCCTCGCCCGCAGCCGTGCGAAGTGCGCTTCGTCGAGCGCGACATCGGAGCCCAGCGGATCGTAGGCGGCCTTATTGCTCATGCCTTCCCCAACCGGCGCGCGAGGCGCGCGCGGTCAATTTTCGTGTTGTGCCGCGGATCGGTCGGCAGCCGCCGCAGGCGGCGAATGCGGTCCACCGGCCAGCCGCGCGTTGCGAACAGCGCCCGCAAGTCCGCCTCCACGGCGGCGGCCGAACGCGCCGTTTCGGGCGCGCACGTCCACCCCAGGCGCCAGAACACGGCGCCGTTCGAACGCGCGATGGGCGCGACGGCGGCGCGCTCGACGCCGTCCACGGTCTCCGCCGCCGCCTCCACCGCGCCGAACGCGACCGACCCGCCGACCGCCGGCGCGGTCTCCCCCACCCGACCCAGGAGCCAGAGCCGCCCGCGATCATCCCACCGCGCCAGGTCTCCGGTACGGTGCCAGATAACGCCCTCCGCATCCCGCCGCTTCCAACGGCCGTTCGATTCGGGATCGCCCACATACTCGCCGCAGACATGCGCGCCAGCCACCCAGACCTCGCCGGCGCCGACGGCCTCGCGGTCCTCCGCCATCAAGCGCACCCGAATCTCCGGGACCGGCGTCCCGACGCAGCGCCCGCCGCCCCGCGCGGTCTCGGCGACCGCCGCCGCATCCAACTCCACCGCGGCGATGTGCGCAATCGGCTCCGACTCCGTAGAGCCGTACACCACGTTCACCACCGCATTCGGGAACGCGGCCGCGATGCGTTCCAGGGTGAGGCCTCCCACCGGCCCGCCGCCCGTGAAGATCGCGCGCACGCGCGGCGCGATCCGGCCGGCGCGCCGCATGCCGCCAGCCACCGCATCGAAAAAGGCGGGCGATCCCGTTACCGCCGTCACACGGGCCGACTCAATCAGCGCGTGCATCCGGCGGGCATCCGCGCCGCCGGGCCGACCGAAATCCAGGCGCGGCAACACCGCGGTCCGGCCGGCGGCGAGCGCGTTCAAGGCGAAGATCGGAAAATGGCTCAATTCCACGTCATCCGCGCGCGCGCCCAACACACGCTCCAGCGCCGCGTGCTGGGCGCGCAGAAACCCGTGCGTGCGGTTGGCCCCCTTCGGTGCGCCCATCGTACCGCCGGTGAACGTCACCAACGCCATATCCTCGGGCGCGCGCACTACGGCCGGCGCTGCCGCCCCGCGTCGCTCCAAGACGGCGATATGCAGGCGAGGTCCGAACGGGAATCGGCAGGTGGCGACGCGCCGCGGAATCGAGCGCAGCGTCCGACAACGCAGCAACAACCCGAAAGCCATCGGCGCCGCGATCCACCAGGATGGGCGCATCGTCTCGCACACACGGCGCGCATTCTCCGCCGAAAACCACGGATCGAAAAAGATGGCCACGCCGCCCGCACGCCAAAGCGCCAGCAACACGAGGTACAAATCGGGCGTCATCGGCACGAAAACGATCGCGCGGTCGCCGGGCCGCAGGCCCTCGGCTTGAAATCCCGCCGCCAGCCGCTCGACGCGCGCCTGCAGCGCGGCATAGGTCAGCGCCTCCAGGCGTCCGCCGAGGCCGCGCCGTTCCCAGACCAGCGCCGGACGCTCCGGCGAGGTCGCGGCCTGTTCGGCCAGCCGGTCCGCGATGTTTGCGGATAGATTCATCCGATGCACCGCTCGAACAGCGTGAAGCGCTTGATCACTCGGGTCAGATCCGCGTCGTAGCGGCGGGAGGTGTTATCGCTCTTCATCAGGCAATGCCGGACGCGCGTCAGGCCGCGCGCCAACGCCGCCGCATAGACGCGGCCGACGAGCGCAAGGCCGACGCCGTGCGCGCGCCGCCGCGGCACGACCCCCAGCGTCTTGATATTGAGCGCCGGGCCGGACGCGGACCGGAGCGAACGAGGATCGAGAAACGCGAAACAGTAGCCGACCGGCTCGCCTTCCGAATCGAAGGCCATCACGACGAAATCAGGATCGAGCAGCGCGCGCGCCGGCCGGTACAACTCGATGAACTCCTCGAAGGTGATCGGACTGTAGCCGTAGTTCTCCGCGAAGATCTCCTGCGAAACCCGATGCAGCAGCGCCAGCTCCGTGTCGAAGCGTTCCCGTTGAACGCCGCGGAGGGCCGTGCCGCGCCGCAGACAGCGCTCGACAAACGGCGCATGGCGCTCGGCGACCTCCCGCACGCCGTCGGTCTCCGTCGTGACATAGTCCAGTTCGGTGGTGAATCCCGACCTCCGAAACAAATCGCCATGCCACGGCGGATTGTATGGCTCCAGCGTCACCGGTTCGGTTTCAAAGCCGCCGGTGAGCGCGCGGTAGCGATGCCAGGTGTCGCGGTCCACCGGCGCCCGGATCCGGCGTGCGCCGCGATCCTCCAACCAAGCCGCCGCCGCCGCCAGCAACGCGGCGGCGGCCTCGGGGTCGTTCTCGCTTTCGAAGAATCCGATCAGCCCGGTGTCCGATTCGCGTTCGCACAGGCGGCGATTGATGATGGCGGCGCAGCGCGCGACCGTGTGCGAACCGCGGCGGGCCGTAAAATAACGCTCTTCCCCGTACCTGAAAAAAGCGTGCGCGTGATCGAAAAGACGGCGTTCGCCGGCCGTGTCGCGCGGCGGGGCCAAGGAGTCGCCCGCATAGAGGCGCGCGGGGAGTGTCAGAAAATCCGCCATCGCGGGCGCGGCGGCGTCGAACGATTCAATATGCGGCGATGTCGGCAACGATTCACCCTCCGGAGAAAACGGCTCCAGTATAGGCGGCCGCAGCGGTCGCGGCGAGCAGGGTCAGCGCCATCTGCAGCGCGCCCCAGACCTCCGGTGCGGCGCCGCGGCGCCGTCGCACGGCAGCGTTGACCTGCACGGCCAGGGCGGCGCCGAGGGCGCCCCACGCGATATTCTTCGGCTCCTCCAGGAGCGCCAGCGGCGCTGCCAGGGCGGCGAGCGATAACACGGCGAACAGCGCGCGACGCCGCGCCGCGGCCGGCGCGGCCTGCACTGCGTGATTCCACAGCGACTGGGCTAACGCCGCCGCGATGGTCGCGCCGAAGACGCCGCCCAGCCGGGGCGTCATCCGGTAGGTATTCGCGAGGACCACGATCAGAAACGGCACGGAGACGGTTCGGAACACGATACGCACGCGCACCGGGCGCTCCCACTCCACGCGCGCGGGCACCAGCCGCCGCGCCAGCGCATAGGCCACGAATCCCGCCAGCGCCGCCGCCGCCCACCGCTCATCCGCCAGCGACCAGACGCCGTAGCAGAACAGCAACACCGTCAGCGCGCCGCCCACGTTGAACGAGCGGGTGCGCCAGGCGATCCCGCCGCCCAGGAGGAGGATCAACGCGAAACTGGCCAGTTGGTAGGCGATTTCCGCCGTCGGCTGCGCGGTGATTTTGGCGAGTATCACACAGACGCCGATCGGCACGAACAGGTTGTCCGAGCCGCGCAGCGAAACCGCCTCGAAACCGGTCACCAGCGCGGCCACAAGCAAGGCGGACATCGCCGCCGCCCCTGCGGGCAGGGTCGTCAACAGCCGCAGCGGCAGCCAGATCGCCGGTCCGGCGATGGCCAGAAACGCCAGCGAGCCTTCCAGACTCTTCTCCTCATCTTCGACCCGGTAGCGCCGCCGCCCGAAGCGCGAGCCGATCAGCGCGGCGAACGCGTCGGCCACCGCCAGCACCAGCACCGACGGTGTGAACAGCCACGACTGCCCCTCGCTCACGACGAACAGCAGCGCCACGGCGAGCGGATAGTACTCGCTGCCCGACGTCCGCCGTTCCACGGCGTGCACGGCGCGCAATCCGCCCCATCGCCGCGCCGCCGCCAGTGCGATCGAACAGCCGGCGCCCAGCGCCAGCACCGGCACCGGTGACGTAAATACGGCGGGTATCGCCAGCGCCAGCAACCCGCCGCCGGCATGCACAAGTTTGCGGCTGGTCTCCGGCGCCCAGCCCCGTCGGCGGCGCAACAGCTCCGCGAGCGCCAGCAACGCGGCGAATCCCGCCCCCATGGCCGGCACCGCCAGGACTTCGCGCGCCGTCATAGCGTCTCCTCGACGACGAAGGCGTCATAGAAGAACGCGGCGTCGCGTTCGAAGAGGGGTCCGGCCAGGTCCGCGCGCAGCCGGACGCGGTCCGCAAGCGACGGCGGACACCGGCGCGGCGCCAGCAGGT
>CAYLTB010000026.1:0-25920 GCA_964386675.1 uncultured Verrucomicrobiota bacterium | reverse complement strand
AAACTCCTCGCGCAGATCTGAAGACAGATCCGTGAAGCTCCAGCCCGCCTCCACGGAATGACGCCGCGAAGGATCGAGGCGGTACACGGCGCGCGCCGAGAACACCAGGACGTCTTCGGAGGCGTCCTGCACCTGCGCCTCCGGAACCGTCGCCACGGAATTCGCAGCCTTATAGTCGGATTTCGCGTAGCTGCCGGCAACATACACGGAGAATCGCGGCGTCAGATCGTGGCCGATGCTCAGCGAGGCCGCTGTGCGTTCCTGCGTCGCAAAGGTCAGGAGCCCCGACTGGTACAACGAATACGATCCCAGCAGGGTGATGGCCGTGGCCGGGGTGGGGTTCAACGTCAGGGAGCCTTCCGCGTACGGCGAGGTCTCTTCGCCGGCGTTGGCGGCCTTCAAATCCTTCTGCATGTAACCCACCATGGCGCGGCCGCTCAAGTTGGGGCTGAAGGTTTGCTCGACGCCGATGCCGCCGATGAAGTTGTCGAAGCCGCGATCCGGAATCGTGCGGCGGTCGCCCGCGCCCGGCGCGGCACCCGGCAGGGCCAGATCGCTGCCGACCGTTTTCCCGGCACCGGCATAGTCGAACCGCTCGGCGCGCGCTTCCAACAGCAGCGCCGTGTCCCGGCTGACCTGGTTGATCAAGGTTGCGCCCACGGAGAACGCATCGTAATCCTCGCGATCCGCGACGACCCCATCCTCAAACCGCAGCAACTGCCAGCGGCCGGACACGTCCACCCGGGAACTCGAGGTTGGATTCACCGAAACGGAGCCGTTGAGCGCGTTGTAATCGTAGCTGCCGTTTTCGCGCTTCACGGTGCCGTCCGCGTTCAGGAGTTCCGCACTGTCTCGGCGGATGAAGTCATTCCGGATCGCGGCGGCGAACGCCGGCGTGAACTTGTGGTCCGCGAACGCGCTCACGATGTGATCGAACGTGAACTCTTTGTCGTCGCGCGGCTCCCACCAGGTCGCGATCAACTGGTAGCTCAAACCGACCGACCCCTGCTCCAGCTTCTCCCGCATGGTCAGGGTAACCTGATCGCTGACCTTGAAACCGTCCACCTTGTTGTTCGCGGTCTGATCCATGTTGTCGTCGAACTCGACGTGCAAACTGTTGCTGACCGTGAACGGCGAGGCGCCTTCGCGCGCCGACGCGCCCATCGCCGCCAGCACTGCAGCCGACGCGATGCTCACCCCTAATTTCCATTGATTCATCGTGCGTCTCCGTTGTTGATTTTCTTTCATCCCTCTGGATTCTGGAACTTCCCACCGTCGTTTCGACGGGATTGGTTTCACTTATGCCGGATATTTCGGTGTAACGGGCTTCGGCTTCGGGCCTTCCTCCGGCGGCGTCGGCGCGGTCGGCACACGGGGCTCGGCCAGGATCAGGTTGATGATCTGGCTGACCAGCGGCTCGGGCACGAAACGCTTCGCCAAGGGGTCGGGCGTCAGTTGGAAAATCGGGTGGGCCACCAGCACCTGGTCGAGCGGCTTGACCAACTCAATGCTGCCCTTCTCGGCCGGCACGTTCACATTCTTGAGAACATTGACCCAGTTCGCAATGTCCGCCACATCGCCTTCCACCTTGTCCGCCAGCCCCAGTGCGCGCACCAGCAGCACGGCCAATTGCTCGGCCGTAATCGCAGCGTCGCCGCTCAAATCCCAGCCCGGCGCCGGATTCGCCTCGGACGGCTTCAAGGTCGGCGAGGGGAAAATGCCGTTCTGCGTTAGAATCTCAATGCACTGGAAGTCCGTCGGATTGGCCGGCAGTTGCTTCCAGAGACCGAGCTGCTTGACCAGCATCTGCGCGACCTGTCCCTGTGTGGCGGCTTCCGCCGGCGCGGAACCCTCCTGAGCCAGCGCCGTAACCGCGAAACCGGCGCCGGCCATAACGGCCCCGGTCAGAATGAGTGCCATGATCTTCTTCATATCGTACCCTCTCCTCGTTTTCGCGGCCGCTAGACCGCCCCGTTGTCTTAATCCGCCCCGTTCCGTGGAGCAATGTTCTTTCGTCCGGCCTGCCTGCCGGTTATTTCATGCTCAAAATATACGTCCCCGTTGTAAAAAACGTCAATAGGCTTTTTTCTTTTTTTTAGCCCTGCCAATCGCTGTCATCCACCGTGGTCTTGAAATCCGCGACGATCGGATCGAGCGCGCCGTCGCCGGCACGCTCGGCCTTAGGCGGACGCCCCACGAAGATCAACCCTTTCATCGGGCACTTCTCGACCGCCAGCAGCGCCGAATCCATCTGGTCGGGATCGTAGCGCTCGTAGTCGATCGTCGGAATATTGTCCGTGACCTGAAACAGCGGGCTGGCCTTCTGACAGGCCTTGCAGCCGATGCACCCGACCTTGCATACCGCTTTGACGTCCTTGCCCATGTCTTTGTTCGAACAGCCGACCACGAGCATCCGATCGCGCTTGAAGGGCACCATCGTGATGATGTTCCGCGGGCAGACGCGCGCGCAGGCGCCGCAGCCGGTGCAGCGCTCATAGTCTATGGTCGCGACGCCCGACACGATGCGGATGGCGTCGAACGCGCACGCCGCCCGACAATCGCCGAAGCCGAGGCACCCGTAGGTGCAGCCTTGCACGCCGGCGACCAAGTTGGCTGCCGCGCAGGTGGCCTCGCCGCGGTATTCGCCGCGACCGAGGCGCTGCTCATAGGTCGCCCGGCAATGCACCACCGGCCGCTGCGGCCAACTGGGCTTCAGGTCCACCCCGACGATCCGCGCCACGCTTTCCGCGCAGCTAGATCCGCCGACCGGGCACTTATCGGGCGCCGCGCCGGCGGTCACCACCGCTTCCGCATAGCTCGCGCAGCCGACGAAGCCGCAGCCGCCGCAGTTTGCGCCCGGCAGCGCGGCCAACACCGCCTCGATACGCGGGTCCACCTCGACATGGAACGCCCGGTTCGCCCACCCCAGCGCATACCCCGCGCAGATGGACAGCACCAGCATCGTTCCGCCCGCCATGAGCATCAGCGTTGGATCCATCGGTGTCTTTTCCGCTCCATGCAAGACCGCGCTCATCGTAGCGCACAACGCGCCGCACGGGAAAGCGAAAAGATGCGGCGATCACCGGACGCGGAACCCGGCCTCGACAGGCGTCGGCGCGCCGAGCGCGGCGGCAGGCGACAGCGGCGCAGCGCCGCCGATCCAGAGCCGAAATCGGCCGGGCGCACGGACCGCCGTTCCGTCCTCCGTGACCCGCTCGCGCGCCTCGGGGAATATGACCAGTCGCACGGTCTTCGTCGCGCCCGCCGCGATGCGCACCCGCCGAAACGCCGCGAGCCGGCAGCGCGCCGCGTCCGGCGGCTCGTCCGCTCCGCGAATGTAGACTTGCACGACCTCGTCGGCGGCGCGCACGCCGTCGTTGGTCACCGGCACGCTGACCCGCAGCGGCCGGTCGCGCCCCACCGTGGCCGCCAGCCGCGGCGCTCCGTACCGAAAAGCCCCGTAGCTCAGGCCGAAGCCGAAGGGATACAGGATGGCGGCCTCGTCCATATATTTGTAGGTGCGTCCGCGCAACGAGTAGTCCTCGAACGGAGGCAACGCCGCCGTGGATCGCGGCACCGTGAACGGCAGCCGGCCGCCCGGCGCCGCATGGCCGAAAAGGACGTCCGCGATCGCCGCGCCGCCCGCTTCGCCCGGGTATCCGACCCACAGCACGGCGTCGGCCAGCTCGTGGATTTCCGGCGTGGCCATGGGCGATCCGCCGAACAGAACCACAATCAATTTCGCGCCCGGCCGGCGATCGATCCGCTCTCGCAACGTACGCACGTACGCCACCTGGTGCTCCGGCAGCTCGATCCGCTCGCGGTCGCCCCGCGCGCGCGCCAGCACGGATTCACCCTCCTCGCCTTCCATCGCCGGACAAAGTCCCAACGCGGCAATCGCAAAATTGGAGCTGACCGCTTCGCCGATGGACCAGTCCATGTCGTTCAATTTCGCATGGTCGGGCGGACATCCGAACCGGTACTCAAAGCTCGTACCCTCCGGCAGCCGCGCGGCGATGCCCTCGACCAGCGTGACCAGCCGGTCGGAAACGCCGTAGTAATTGCCGAGCAGCACGTCGGCGTTCGCGGCATAGGGCCCCACCAGGGAAACCTTGCGGACGTCGGGCGGGATCGGCAGCACCTGGTCGCGGTTTTTCAGAAGCACCATCGAGGCCACGGCCGCCGCGTGCGCCAGGCGGGTATGCCGCGCGCAGCGCACGACCGACAAAGGGGTCGCCGCGAACGGCACGCGCTCCGGCGGATCGAACAGGCCGAGCCGGAAGCGCGTCCGCAACAGCCGGCGCAAGGCGCGGTCCACGTCGGCCTCGGAACAAAGGCCGAGCAGCACGGCGCCCTCCAGCGCGTCGCAATAGACCGTTCCGCAGTTGAGGTCACAGCCGCTCTTCAGCGCCAGCGCGGCGGACTCCTCGGCGGTCTTCGTTACGCGGTGGTGCTGATGAAAATCCCGAATGGCCCCGCAGTCCGATACCACGTGCCCCCGGAAGCCCCACCGCCGCCGCAACACATCCTCCAGCAGAAACGGGCTGCCGCAGCACGGCTCGCCATAAACCCGGTTGTAGGCGCCCATGACGCTCTCAACGCCCTCGGCCACCAGGCGGCGGAACGCGGGCAGATAGGTTTCCCACAGATCGCGCCGCGGCGGACGCGCGTCGAACTCGTGGCGAAGCGCCTCCGGACCGCTGTGCACGGCGTAATGCTTCGCGCACGCCGCGGTTTTGAGATAGCGCGGGTCGCGCCCCTGCAATCCGCGCACGTAGGCCGCGCCCAGTTCGCCGGTCAACGTGGGATCCTCGCCCCAGGTCTCCTGCCCCCGGCCCCAGCGCGGGTCGCGGAAGATATTGATGTTCGGCGTCCAGAAGGTCAGCCCCTGGTACTGCCGGCGCGCGCCGCGGCGCACGGCCTCGTGATGCTTGGCGCGCGCCTCGTCGGCGACCGCGGTAGCGACGCGCTCGACGAGCCCCGCGTCCCAGGTCGCCGCGAGGTTGATCGCCTGCGGAAAGACGGTCGCGCGTCCGTTGCGGGCGACGCCGTGCAGCGCCTCGCTCCACCAGTTGTAGGCCGGCACGCCGAGCCGCTCGATGGCCGGCGCGTCGTACCGAAGCTGCGCGCATTTCTCCGCAACGGTCATCCGTCCCAGCAAATCGTTGATGCGCTCGTCGAGCGGTCGGTCGGGATCAAGAAACGGAAACGAAGGCAGTCCAGCGGACGGGGCAGGCATGACGATGTCCTTTCACTCTTTCGCTGATGCAGGCGCGCATCCTACGCACGGCGCCGCAGCCGGATCAAGCTCCGGGTGCCGCCCGAACACGGCCCGGCACGGCGGCCTCCCGCTCTATTTTTCAGATCACTTCCAGCGCATCGCGGTCGGGCAACGGCGGAAACGGCGCGGAGGGCAGCGTCTGATACCAGTACGCGACAGAAGCGATGTCGTCCTGCAGCGGCAGGTACCGCCCGCCGCTGCGCCAGCCCAGGGCCTGGATGGTCACCCGCAGGTCCCGGCGAAAGCGGATCGGGTCGCAGATGTGCCAGCGATACATGCCGAATCGGGTCTGCGACTGATAGACGCCGTCGGGCCGGATGACCTGGCACAGGCCGGAATAGGGCGTTGTGAACTCCTCGTATTGTTTTGTGGCTTTGTTCTCGAAGTTGTACGAGCCGCAGAAATAGTCCTCGGTGCCGGTGCCGCAGATCGTCGGGAATTCCCCGTCGCCGTCGAGATAGAACTTGATCTCCCCCTCGCCCCACCAGCCGGTATTGTTCACGCCCCAAGCCATGTACGTGCCGACGTACTGCCCTCGGCCTCGCACGCCGTCGAGGATCGTGTACACCTCTTTATACGGCAGCGGATTCGTCCGCCGGAATTGGGCGTGGAAATAAGCGCAGTCGTCGGGCACGTCAGTGAGCGTGTAATTCACCTGGTAGTAGAGCCGCATTTCCTCCGGGCCGCCGTTCTCGAAGGTCATGCGGCACCGGCGTCGGAACGGCATTTCCCAGTAGCAGTTGAACGCGCTGCCGGGATTGACGCAGACCGCGAGCGACCGGACCGGCGCGTAGCGCCCCCATCCGCACGCGAAGAAGTCGCCGACGGGGCATTCGACCGACGGCTGCTCCTGGTCGTCCCAATAGATGCGCAAAATACACTGCCGCCAGACGCCGGTCGGCGTCATCCAGATCTGCTGGATCGCGCCGGCGCCGCGGATATCCGCCAGCGTGAACGTCGCGCCGGCCGCGATCCGGACGCTGGGGGATATTTTCCAGCCGACACCCAGGTCGCGCGCGCAGGCCGCGCCCGTGCCCTCGGTCGCGCGGCCGCCGCCGCCCCGCTCGCCCGTGAAGTTTTCCGGGCTGATCGAGCGCGACTCCGCATCCGACAGCCGCGACAGGTTGCCGAGGTGCATGCCCAGTCCGTCGAATGTCTTCATTTCGTATCTCCTTGCCCTTCTGCTCATTCCGTCACGATCGGTACGGCCCCAGCGGCCGTCCCATCCGAAATCGCCGCGCCGTCCAGGTCGTATCGCCGGGTTGTCGGCGTGCATGTCCGCCCGCGGTCGGCGGCGGCCGGCGCCGCGGCGCTCCGCGGTTTCACCCCGCGAGCAACACCGTGACGCTGTTCGCCGGCACGGCGATCGTCCCGCCGTCCGCGGCGATCTCAACTTCCGATTCCGTCGCTGTCGTCCAACCCAGACGCCACCGTTCTGGCCCGCCGTCGGCGGCGGCCGGCACCTGAAATTGCGCCGGCGCTTCGCCCCCGTTGATCAGCACCAGCAGGTGCTCCTCGTCGCGAGCGTCGCCCGTGGCCGCGGCGCGGCCGTCCAGACGATAGCCCAGCGCGCGGCCGCCTTCCCAGTCCGGCGCCGCCCCCGCCGGTCCGAACCACTGCACGTCCGCCGGACGACCGCCGGAAACCGGTCCGCGAAGGAACGCGCCGCGCCGCAGACTGGCATGACGTCGGCGGAAGGCGATCAGGTCTTTTACGAACGCATGCAGGTCGCCGTTCTTCTCAAGGAACGACCAGTCCACCCAGGAGACTTCGTTGTCCTGACAATAGGCGTTGTTGTTGCCTTGCTGCGTGCGGCCGAACTCGTCGCCGGCCGTCAGCATCGGCACGCCCTGGGATAGAAAAAGCGTTGCCAGCAGGTTTTTCTGATGGCGCAGGCGCGCCGCGCGGATCGCCGGGTCGTCGGTCGGTCCCTCGACGCCATGATTCACACTGTAGTTGTCCGGGTGGCCGTCGCGGTTGCCCTCGCCGTTCGATTGATTGTGGCGCTCGCGATAGGAAACCAGATCGGCCAGCGTGAAGCCGTCATGGCTGGTGATGAAGTTCACGCTGCGGGTCGGGACGCCGCTGGGCCGGTCATAGAGGTCGGAGCTGCCGGCCAGCCGCGTGGCCAGCGGGCCGACGGACGCCGCGCCGATCCAAAAACGGCGAACGTCGTCGCGATAGGCGTCGTTCCACTCCGACCACGCACCGGGGAACCGCCCGATCCGGTGCTCGCCGCCTGAATCCCACGGCTCGGCGATCAGCTTGAGATTCCGGAGCGCCGGATCCGCAGCGATCGCGCGCAGCAGCGGCGGGTCGTCCGAGGGCGCGCCGTCCGGCGGGACGCGACAGAGCGCGGCGGCGAGATCGAAGCGGAAACCGTCCACGCGGAAATCGAGCGCCCAGGCGCGCAGCGCGTCGAGGGCATGTTCCATCGCGCCGGGCGCATTCACGTTGTAGGTGTTGCCGCAGCCGCTGTAGTCGCGGTAGTCGCCATTGGGATCCATCAGGTAGTAACCGGGCCGGTCCAAACCCTTGAACGACCAGGTCGGCCCGTGCCGATCCCATTCGGCGGTATGGTTGAGGACGATGTCGAGAATGACCTCGATGCCGGCGGCGTGCAGCGCCCGGACGAGGTCGCGCAACTCCGTGCGCGCCGCCGCGCCGGAGGGGATCTCGGCATAGCGGGCCATCGGCGCGATGAACGACATCGGACTGTAGCCCCAGAAGTTCAAGAGATGGCGGCGCGCGCGGCCCTCGAGGAAGTACTCGAGTTCATTGAATTCCGTCAGCGGCAGGAATTCGACCGCGGTGATGCCGAGATCGCGCAGATACGGGATGCGTCCGATGAAAGCGCGGTATGTCCCGGGCGCACGGGCGCTGGCGGAGGGATGCGCCGTGAAGCCGCGCAGGTGGGCTTCGTAGATCACGGTGTCGCGCCACGGTGTGCGCGGCGGTCGGTCGTCGCCCCAGTCGTAGTCGTCGGCGACGATGCGCCCTTTGGGAAAGGGAGCGCCGCGCCGGGGCCACGTGCCGCCGGCGAGTCCGCCCGATTCACCCCACCGGCGGTTCCACTCGATGGCGGGGGCATACGGATCGAGGAGCCACTGCTCCGGATTGAAGAAGTCGTCCGGTCCCTCCGCCCGGTACAGGTAGCACTGCCCGGTCCGCGCGCCGGAAACGCGCGCCGTCCACCAGCCCTCGGCGCCCGGCGCCGGCGGGGACAGATCCACTTCGCGGTCGGGCCGATCCGCACGCGCATCCTCGAAAAGCATCAGCGTCACGCGGGTCGCGCGCGGCGCGCGGATCGCAAACGCAACGCCGCCGGGAACGGGGCGGGCGCCGGGCCGTGGCACAGGTGAGGTCATCGCGTTGCGGGGCCGGACCGGCGGCGCCGCTCTGGTCGGCGGATGCTCACGGCACTCCAAACCAGCCATACATGAGCAGCGCGATCAACACGCCCGTCACGATGCCGGCGAAAACCTCGGTGCGGGTATGGCCGAGCAGTTCGTGGAGCTTCTGCTGCGACAGGTGGTGTTCCTTTAACAGCTCGTCCACGAGTTGGTTGAGCAGCCGCGCCTGCTGTCCGGCGGCCCGCCGGACACTTTGCGCGTCAAACATGACGATCGAGGCGAAGACCAGAGTCACCGCAAACAGCGGTGTTTGAAAGCCTTCCAGCAAGCCGACCTGCGTAGTCAGCGCGCACACCATGGCCGTATGCGCGCTGGGCAGCCCGCCGGTGCTGACGAAGATTCGGAAGTCGATCCGGCGCGTCGTGGCAAAGCGGCCGGCAAGCTTGACCGCTTGCGCGAACATCCACGCCGTGAACGCGGTCCAGAAACACAGATTGTACACAATGGAATTCATCGCCGCCCGCCCAGATGAGAACTGGACGTGTGCGAACAATGGGGGCGATGCCCCCCTGCGTCAAGCGCGCTCGGAGGGTGGGCTTGCGTTTTGGCCGAGAGCTTGCCAGTCTGTGTGCCGGAGGACACGTCATGGATTGGCCGGATTGGATGAACGCGCAAATCGGCGGCAACGCACTGTGGCGTATCGCTGCCTTTTTTCTGGTACTGCTCGCCTTTCTGGCGGCCGGACGTCTTGCCCGCGTCCACTTACTGCGCGCCGCCCAGCGCCGGCGCGAACAGGGCCGGCGGGTGTGGCCGACGCTGCTGGAATCGGTCGGCCGCTCCATCGGCTTCCTGCTGGCCGCCGTCGGCCTCATCCAGGCGTTTCGCTTCCTGATCCTGCCGCCCCAGCTCGAACCCGTGGCCGCCGCGGTCACCGGCGTCGCCATGACGTTCGCCATCGGCCATCTGGTGTATCGCTCCGTGGACGTGGCGGACGCCGCGCTGCGCCGGCGTGCCGAACGTTCCGACAACCGGCTGGACGACCTGTTGGTCACGATGACCCGTAAGAGCCTTCGGGCGACCGTGGTCGTGCTGACCATCATCCAGGCGGTCCAGATGCTCAGCGACAAGCCGCTGACTTCGATCGTTGCGGGCCTCGGCGTCGGCAGCCTGGCGGTGGCGCTCGCCGGCCAGGACTCGATCAAGAACTTCTTCGGCTCGCTGATCATCCTGGCCGACAAGCCGTTCGAGCTCGGCCAGCTCATCACGGTCGAGCCGCACACCGGCATCGTGGAATCGGTCGGCATGCGCTCGACGCGGCTGCGGACCTTCGACGGCCACCTGATCACGTTCCCGAACGGCGAGCTGGCCAACCGGGTGATCACCAACATCAGCCGGCGGCCGTTCATCCGGCGCGTGCTGAACCTGGCGCTGCCCTACGACACTCCGCCGGAGAAAGTGCAGCGCGCGACCGAGATCGTCCGGGAGCTGCTGGCCGACCACGAGGGGATGGACCCGGCGCGGCCGCCGCGGATCTTCTTCAACGAGTTCAGCGCAACGGCACTGAACCTGATGGTCATCTACTGGTACCAGCCGCCGGACTTCTTCAAGTACATGGCCTTTTCGGAGCGGTTCAACCTCGAGCTGCTGCGCCGGTTCAACGCCGAGGGCATCGAGTTCGCCTTTCCGACGCAGACCCTGTTCCTCGCGCCCGATCCCAAGCGCGGCGCGACGCCGGCCCTCGGGGGTCCGAGCGCCCGCAACCCGGTCGTATGAAACCGCCCCGGCATACGGGGGCGGAAGCCGGACGGTTCACGATGTGCGGCCTGCTTTCGACGGCGGCCGACTATCTCGTCTGGCACGCGCTCTGCGCGTCCGCCGGCTGGAGCCCCGTCGCGGCCCTGCTGGTCAGCCGCCCCGTGGGCGGCCTGATCGGATTTGCGGGCAATCGGTGGTGGACGTGGCCGCACCGTCGGTCGCTGACGTGGCAGCGGCAATTCACCCGTTTCTGGCTCGTCTGGCTGGCGCTGTACGCCATCGCCGCGGGCATCATGGAAATTCTCGCGCGGGCCCTGCCGAACGACCGCACCCTGGCCTGGGGGCTAACGGGCCTCGCCGCCGCGCTGATCGGCTTCCTGCTGCAGCGCGCCGTCGCGTTCCGGTGACGCGGCCGCGCCGCGCGTTCCTGCGCGGCCGCCATCAAAGCCGATTGGACACGGCGCGCGCGGTTCGCTATCTTCCGCGCCCATGACTGCAACGCATGCGTTCCGCATTTTCGTGGATCTGAAGCTGACGCCGCCCGCGCTCGCGTTGCTGCGCGAACGGACCGCCGGACATCATCTGTTGTTCGCCCGCACGCCGGCCGCCTCGAACCTGGCGCCCGCGCCCGGGGGCGATCCCGCCTTCGGCGCCGCCGATATCGCCTTCGGCCAGCCGGACCCCGCCGCGGTGCTGGCCTCCGAGCGGCTGCGCTGGATGCACGTCAGCTCGTCGGGCATTACGCGCTACGACACGCCCGAGTTCCGCGCGGCGCTGGCGCGGAAGAAGATCGCGTTCACCCACAGCCCCAGCGTGTACGCGGAACCGTGCGCCGACCACATTTTATCCTTTATGCTCGCGCAGTCGCGCCTGCTGCCGCAGGCGCTCGCGACGCGCGCGCCCGGCGGTTCGCCCGAATGGCTCGCGCTGCGCGACGGCGCCGTGCCGCTGCGCGACAGCCACGCGGTCATCATCGGCTTCGGCGCGATCGCCCGCCGGTTGGTCGAGCTGCTGAAGCCCTATCATATGGCCATCGCCGCCTACCGCCGGCATCCGCGCGGCGACGAGGGCGTGCCGGTCGTCCCCGCCGCGCGGCTTGACGCCGCGCTCGGGGCGGCCGACCACGTCATCAACATCCTGCCCGACAGCGCCGAGACCCGCGGCTTCTTCAGTGCCGCCCGCTTCGCCGCGATGAAGCCCGGCGCGATCTACTACAATATCGGGCGCGGGGCGACGACCGACCAGGAGGCGCTGCTCGCGGCGCTGCGCTCCGGCCGGCTGCGCGCGGCATGGCTCGACGTCAGCGAACCGGAACCGCTGCCGGACGACCACCCATTATGGGCGGAGCCGAACTGCCATATCACCCCGCACATCGCCGGCGGGCACGCCGGGGAATCCGAATCGCTCGTGCGGCACTTCCTCGCCAACCTGCACCGCTTCCTCGCCGGCGAACCGCTGCTCGACCGGGTCGTCTGACCGCCCCTCCCGCGACCGGCGTCCAAGGCTTGGAACCCGAATGCCGAAGTCTTCCAGGCATTGGAACTGCAAGAGACGCGCCGGTCTCGAGGGACGCGCGTCAGCTCGTCTCCGTGCGCCAGCGGCCGCGGAGGCGGTCGCGCCAGCGTCGCGCTTCGTTATGAGCCAGATCGAGCAGGCTCACGTTGCGGGTGCGTTCCTCGAATCGGCGCAGCTCGTCGGCGCGCCAGGCGTACCCGACCAGCTCGGTGAACGCGGAACCCGATACCGCGCGCCCATCCACCGTTCCCTCGACTTCGGCAGGGCCCTCCCAGTACGTGATATTGGTCGTTCCGGGGGTGGCGATTTCTGAACAACGCAGCAGCGGCGTGATGCGCAGTTCCGCTTTCCAATCCGGAACGCGCAACCGCCAACGAAGAGGGTAACGAACGCCCGTGCGGGGACTCGCCCATCCATCAAGCGGCGTTGCCTCGAATCCGCGGCCATCCACCCGCGCAACGCTGCCGTCCGCGGCGATGCGCACGGCGGCGGAATACGGCGTCGGTCGGTTCGCTCCGTCGCGCACGCGCGAAATCATGAATTCGCAGCCGTCGCGCAACTGGATGCCAAACCAGTCCCATCCCGCCAGATCCGGGCCGAATCGCAGTTCGCCCCACTCGCGGTCCATCCAGGCCGTTCCGGTCACGCGAATCCAGCGCCCGCCGATCCGCAGGCGACCCCGGGCGGCCAGGCGCGGGCAGGAGAAATAGCGCGTCGCGGAACGGGCTGAGCGCGCGAACGGCGCGCCGCCGAGATCCACGACCGGTGTTTCCGGGCGCAACGCGATCAGCAGTTGCAGCGGTCCGCAGGCGGCCCGCAGCCGGTGTGCGCCACGCCCCGCGCGAACCTCGGTCGCGCCGAGCCATACCCGGCGCCGCTCCGCATCCGCTCCGCCGGTATGCCGGAAGAAGGCCCGGTCGTGCGCGTAGTGAAAACACCCGGCATCGAGCTCGCCGAGGGCGAAATGCGCAAACCAGGCGTGGTCGCCAAACCGCGTCGCGGGTATCCGGCGCGCGATGCGGACATTCCGCGCGCTTCGCCGGAAAAACGCCAGGTGAAAGGCATATCGTCCGCCGCCCCCCACCAGCCGCCCATGGTAATACCACCACTCGCCGTCCGTCTCCCCGACCGGCGCGACGAGGTCGCAAAAGTCAACGGTGGGGCTGTAAAACGCGCAGATCACACCGCCGTCCCGTTCGCCTGCAGGATCAACCCGCGCAGAAGGTCGGCTTCGGGGCCCCGATCGGCGATCCGCGACAGCGCGGAATCCCGGTAGGCTCGCGCTCGGCGTTTCGTTTCCTTCAAACCCCAGAGAGCAACGGACGTGGGCTTGCCGGCGTCGAGACCCATCGTCTTGCCGGTTTGAGACTCCGCCGCAACGACATCGGCGATGTCGTCCTGAAACTGGTAGGACAGGCCGATATCTTCGCCGCACGCGCACAGGCGCTCCGCCGCCGCGACATCGGCGCCCGCCAGCAGCGCGCCCGCGCGCGCCGCGACCCCGTAAAGCGCCGCGCTCTTATTCCGGTAACATCGCAGAAGACGCTGATCGCGGTCTTCATGACCTTCCGACGGCATCAGGTCGCGTTCCTGACCGTCCGCCATGGCGCAGCCGACCGCGCCGAGCGCGAGGGCGGTGCGCATTCTCGCGGCGACCGATGGCCGCTCGTCAGCCAGTAAGAGCGAATAGGCCGAATTGACCAGGTAGGCGGGAGTCATAGCGATCACCCATTCCGGAAAGGCCAGATGCGCGCAAGGCTTGCCGCGTCGAATCCGGGCATTGTCCATACAGGGCAGGTCATCCAGCACGAGGGAGGCCGCATGGGCCATTTCGAGGGCGCACGCGCCGTCGAGCACGAATTCGAGGGCATCGTCCCGAAACAGGCGTCCGACGGCCGCAACGACCAGCGCCCGCCAGCGGTGGCCGCCACCGAGCGTCGCATAGCGCGCGGCATTCCGCGCTGCGCAGGGCGGCTGCGCATCGAAGGCGCGTTCCAGGCGGACCTCGACGGCCTCGCGAACCGACCGTTTGAAGTCCTTGAAGGCGGGTACGCTGCTCATGGCGTGAATTCCGGTTGGGGCGTTGCGGCGCCAAGGCCGCCGGCGACGTCGCCGACGCTGATCTTCAATGGCACCGCCTCGATGCGCCGGAATTCCTCCTCTTCGCCGGGCCGGAAATCGCGCCGGCCGCAGAGCACGATGCGGAACTCATAGTTGCCTCTCGGCAGATCTTCGATCTTGGAGATCTGCAGGCCGAAGCGGTGCGCGCTATCGCTCGCGCCGCCGTCCCCGCCGGCGCCGGGCTGAAAGAAGAAGCGGCGCGCAATGCCGGACTGTGTGAATCGGGCGTCTTCGCGATAGCGGATGAACAGGCCGCCGAAAGCGCCGAGCAGCGTGAACTCGTGCTCCGAACTTTCGGGCAGGTCCTGCTGGAACGGCGCCGCGCCGGATTCGATGCGCAAGGGGGTCTCCAAGGCGGCATGCCGGATCTCGCCTCCCTCGGCCGCCGCGGTCAACTCGATGACCAAATCGGCTGTCGCCCGGGTGATCACCACACCGGGCCGCAACGGCACATGCGCGCGAGTGGGGATCTCGACGCGCGTCGGGTAATTCACCAGCAGGCGCTCGACCCAGTCGCCGCGGATCAGCAGGACGCCGGCGATGCGCGATTCCTGGCGGAGCAGCACGCGAATGGAACCGTCGGTGTAACCCCGCAATCGCGTCTCCACGTCGTTCTCGTCGCGATTTATCCCCACCGCGCCAAATACCGCCGTGATGCGCACCGGCGTGTGCAGGCCGCGCAGCAGGTTCTCGCCATCGCCGACCGCGAGATAGTTGACCACCGCCGGATGCTTCGGATCGGTGCGGCCATAGGCCAGTTCGCGGGAGCGCACGACGCGGGTTTCGGGATTGTACGCGACGTAGTCGGTGTCGGACGCCGGAGCGTCCGTCGCGCGACGGACTAGGTAGGCGTAGGCGCGGGCACCGTCCAGGGGATCGAGCGCCTCGATCTCGACGGCCTCGCGGTCGGGCAGCGCATCGGACGGCAGGCGGGGGCCGAGGTCACGCGCCAACAGCACGATTTCGTCGCGATCCTCCAGATTCGGATGGGCCGCGCGCGCGGGATTGGCCGTCCAGGGCCTTCCCTCGCGTTCCCGCACCCATTCCAGCAACGGCGCTCCTGTGGCATCGCAAGGGTCAATCTGGAAGGGAATTGGGACGGGCGCGCCGTCGCGCACCGCGAGCATCCGCAGCGCACGGAGCGGAGCGCCCCGAAACGTCGCGGCATCCGCTCCCCGCAGAACGATGGGGTCCTCCCGACGAGAAAACGGCGGACCCATCTCGGCCTTGACGCCGGTCGCCAACGCCAGGCCCAACAGCGTGAAACTCGCCCAGCCGCGCGCCAGATGCGTGGGAAAACGTACCACGCGCGGATTTGCCGTTGCGGCCTGTTTCACGGGCTCTGCTCCGTCACGGCAAGGTAGTCGCTCAAGGCCTCCAGCGGCAAGACCTGGTTGAGAAAATAGTAGGATACATACAGCGCCCGCGCCAGAATCGTGAAAACCGGCCGCCGGTCGTCCCATCCACCGTTCGCGGCACGCGTTTCGAGCAAATAGGCCATGGCGCGTTCGGCCGCCGCAACCCCCTCCGGCGCGCCAAAACGCAACAGGGTCGAGGCGAGATGGGCCGAAAGCAGCGGCACACTCTCCCCGCGGCCCGCGTGCTGGGGATCCACGTCGGCGCGAATCGTTTCGCCCCAGCCGCCATCGGCATTCTGGCTGCGGAGGATGAACGCGAGCGCCGATCGGGCCGCCGGACCGCAGCGCAACTCGGGATGCGCATAGGCGCGCAGCGCAAAACTGGCGCCGGGGAGATAACCGGTCCACCAGCGCGACCACCAGCCGATCCGCCGTCGGCGCGCACGGGCGAGAAATGACAACGCTCCGCGCACGGAGGGATGATCCCCGCGATATCCGCATGCCGCCAGGGCCGCCGCGATGCGAGCGGCCACGTCGGCGGTCGGCAGATCGAGCAGCAGTTGCTTCGTGGCGCCCATGGGCCGCCCGCGCCCTCCGAAGAAAGGTCGGCTCCAACATCCAAAACCGCCTCCCCGATGTTGAAAAGAAAGCAAGAATTCCGCGCCCCGCCGAAGGGCATCGTCCGTGCGCGGTTGAAACGCCGCGTCCATGCGAGGGCGGGCGCGCGCGAGCGCTTGCAGCGCGTGCGCCGTGGTGTCGGCATCCGGATCGGCGGAAATGGCCGCGGTGAAAGTATAACCACCAGAGGGCAACTGCGAACGCAGCAAGAATTCGATCGCGGCGTGTTCCACATCGTGGGTTTTACCGGCAGCGCCGACAAGGGCTTCCAGCCCGACGGCGGTGAACAGGGTGTCCCCGTTGTAAGCGGAGAGTACGGCGGTGGCGCCCCGCTCGGTCCATCCGTCGCGGAGAACGGCGGCGTGCCCGCGGCGAAATGCGGGGTCCGTGATGGACGCGCCGCTTCTGAACAGCGCCATTAGGCACAATAGGGTCGAAAAATGCATGGCGCACCATCCGCCACCCTCGCTTTGCAATCGGCGAATTTCATCCGCAAATGCGGACAGACGCGGCGCTCCGTCAGGCAGCCGCAGTGCATTCAACGTCGGCCAGGCCTGGCGTAAGTGAAAATTGAATAACGGCCCGACCCGGCGCGGCAGCGGAACGCGCGCCAGAACTGCGGGATGGGGTCGGGTCGAATCAGCATAGGCCTCCATCAACGGCGCCAAAAACCAAATTTCGGCGTCCAGTGCGCTGGGTATCGCACGAGAGGCGCCCGCGAGAAATCCCCGCATGCGGTCGAGCGCCCTCGTTATTTCAGAAAGCTCGGCGGCGGCCAAAAAGGGATTCGGCCGGAACCACGCCGTGGGACGCGAGCCGGGCGCGACTTCGCCGATCGCCAGACGAAGCGCGAGCGTCCAGATGCGTGTGAGCGCTCGACTCGATTGGCCGTCCGGCGTTCTCCAGCAACCGCCATCGGGATTAATCCATCGCGCGGGCTCGCGCACCAGTTTTGCCTCGCGCTCGAAAGCGCAAGGTTCTTCACAGAGGCCCGTGGCACGCAGCATCACTATGTAAAGGGCGCCGGCCAGTATGTCGGTTTCAATCGGCTCTCGCCAGGCGCCGTCCGAGGATTGCGCGGCAACGAGGCGCTGCCGCGCGAGATCGCGCGCCTCGCGAACTGCGTTCAGATCCGGACGCGGCATGGGCGGGACTTTGGCAAAACAAAAAACTCGAATCAAGGCGGATCAGCCGCCTGCAACGACAATGTCGGCGCCGGCCAAAGGGCGAGGATTCCGGGGTCGGGCCGTGGGCAGGTTGCGGCCATGAACGCCACCGCGCCGAGCAGGAAAATAGATGGCGATCGCGATCGGCGGCGACGAACCGTCGGTCCGTGCCCCGCCGCCTTTCGACGTCGGGGAAGTCAACTCGGCTTCGGCCTTATCCCGGCGTTGGAACCTCTCCGAAGGGGCGTTTCCAACACATCTGAGGTGATCTGGAAGCAGATTTTTTCATGTTATGCACAGCCTTCCGGGGAGAGCTTGGGGCGGCTCTCCCCGAAGTCTGATGAATAACTCCAGATGAGCTATAACGTCTGGAAAAACGGTTTCCGCTGGGGATCGCCGGGCTATCGGCGGTTCAAAACGATCGTGTCGCCTTCCGCCACGATCGTGAGCATATTGCCGGCGAGCGTGTAGGGGATGTTGACGGTATCCCCGCCCTCGACGACGACCAATACGCCAGCGCCTTTGCTCCAAGAAAAGTTAAAAGTGACCGACTCGCCCCGATTGGTCATGGTCCGGACTCCCGTGCCGTTCTTGTTCAGAACCACGGTCATCGAAACGCCGTCCGGCAACGCCCGCCCGTCAATCGTTGCCACATCCCACGTGCCGACGAGCGGATCATCGTCGTTGTCCTCGCACCCTGTAACCACGAACCCCAGCGCCAGCACGACCGCCAGGGCGCCCAACATATGCAGCCATTTCATGGTCCCG
The DNA here is from genome assembly GCA_964386675.1 of uncultured Verrucomicrobiota bacterium. Taxonomy (GTDB): domain Bacteria; phylum Verrucomicrobiota; class Kiritimatiellia; order PWTM01; family PWTM01; genus CALGXT01. The sequence continues at coordinate 7,985 of CAYLTB010000026.1, read as the reverse complement.
CCCTCCCGCAAACCCGGCCGCCAGGGACACCAGCACCCGCCGATTGAAATCACCCGGCCCGGCCGGATTCGATTTCAAGCTTCACTTCGCATTTTACAAGAAGGCCGCAAAGAAATGTGAAGTTTTTTGTTCGCAATTCGCGGGCGGCGGCGTGGCGATAGCGAAGGCAGGTGTTTGGGGGCTTTGTCCCGTTCATCGCGCCCCGTGCGGGTGTTCTTTCGCCTTACAGAAACTGCGCCGGGAACAGCAGCGCCGGCACAAGGACGAGGAAGCCGGGGGTCGGGCCGAAGAGCACGGCAATCAGCACCGCCGCCCCGAGCAGCGTCAGCCAGGCGATCCACTGCAATCGGGGCGCGCGGGTTGGGCGCATTGCGGCGCGCCGTCGCCAGCGGCGCAGGGAGCACCATTCGGAGGCAGCAAACAGCGCGCCGAGCAGAAAATAGGCGGCGCTGCCGGCGACGGCGACCGGCGGCAGCGACCCGCCGGTCTGCGCCGCCATGCCCGGCGCCGCGCGGCGGGTGAGGTTGTAGAGGATGCAGGCCTCGCCGAGGTACGGCGCGTGCGCCGCGTTCGAGAGGAGGCGCGCGGTCAGCAGCGTGCCGTCCGGCAGCGGCCAGCCGAAGACGAGGGTCTGCGCGGCCAGCGGCCACGCGCGATCGAATCGCCCCATCGTGCGCGCCGCCGCCAGGCCGAACGCGCTGGCGGAAACGCCGACGCCGCCGATGACCGGGCCGGAATCCACGTCAAAATACCATGAGCCTTCGGACGCGCCGCGCGGGAACTCGCGGAACCCGTGAAGCCCGTGGCGTTCCTGCCAGAAATGCTCCTCGTAGCGCTCGAACCAGTCGCGGGCACGGTCCGGCCAGAGATACGGCGCGCTCATGCCCGCGTAGGAAAGCCCGCAGCCCCGCGCCGGTCCGGCGACACCGCGCCGGGCGTCGGCGTCGTACGGCGGCAACCCTAGCCGGTCGAGCCGCCCGCCCTCGAAACCCCGGATGGCCCGTTCCGCGAACGCGGAGTAGTCGCGCCCGACCGCCGGCCCGGCGCGGCGGATGAGGGCGACGGCCATCATCACGTCCGTCGGATAGCACTGGCCCGGATAGTCGTCGAGGAGTCCGAAGGGAGAGCGATCGAGTTCGTTGGCGAGCGCGTCGGCCATCGCCCGCAGCCGCGGGAGATGACAGGGATTGCCCGTGAGCCGATAATGGCTGTCCATCGCCGCAATCAACAGCGCGCGGTAGAAGACGTTTTCGCGTTCGAGATAGTTCTCGCCCCAATGATCCCGGACCCACTTTGCGTGCGCCGGATCCAATACCAGCGCGACCGCCGCCTCGATGGCGCCGCGCGCGGTGTCGCGCGGCGCGGGCCCGCGCGGCGCCGGCGACCGCTCCCATTCCGCCTGCAATTCCTCCACGGCCCACAGGTAAAAGACCGAGCCGAAGAGCGGCCACTCGGTGGCGGCGATTTGTTCCGGGGTCAGGCCGGCGGCGCGCCCGCGGGCGACCCGCGCTTCCGCCCAGCGGCGATACCGCGGGGTCAGCGCGTGGAACAGGCGCCGCGCCGCGCGCGGCACTGTGTCAGACCGCAACGCGGGGTCGGTCAGGTCGCGCAGCACCGTGAGGCCCGGCAGGAAAAAGAACCAGGCGGCGATCCCGCCCGCCAGCCCCAGGTTCACGCGCTTTGCGAGCCACAGACGATCCGACTTCATGGCGCCGACTCCTCCCGGTCCCCGTCGTTTTCCGATGTTCGCGGCGCTGTGGATGGCCGCGCCGTTTTCATGGGCAGGGCTCTCCCGCCTGCAGGGCCGCGGCAGCCGGCGCCGCCGCAGTGTTCCGGCCGGCGCGCGCGGGGGGGTAGGCCAACGCCTTGGCGAACTTCGCCAGCCGCCGCATCCCGAACAGCCGGCCCAGCCCGCAGGTGAGCTTGCCGTACTTGCGGTACAGCAGGTTGAACTCCAGATAGGCGATCCGCGCGTGCCGCTCCGACGGCATCCGGCGCAGGATGTTGGGCCAGGAATAGAACTGCCGGTACATCCAGCGATGGCCCCGCTCCAGCGCCGCCGCGGACATGCCGCGCGGCGTGAAGACCACGTGGGCCGTATCGTAGCGGCGCAAGTCGCGATCCACCATCCGCCCCGTCCGCCCGAGCTGCGCGTGCAGCCGCGTGCCGGGGTACGGCGTCAGGATGTGCGCGGTCATCGTGGCGACGCGGTTGCGCACGAGCCAGTCGAGCGTGGCCGGAAAGACGGACTCGTCGTCGCCGTCGAATCCGAAAACGAGGCTCGCGTTGACCATCAGGCCGCGCTCCTGAATGCGCGCAATGGTCGCCTCGTAGTCCGCGACCCGGTTCCGCGTCTTGCGGCAGCGGCGCAGGTTTTCCGAGTTGATGGTCTCGAAGCCGATGAAGAGACTCTTGCAACCCGTTTCCGCCATCCGGTCGAGCAGGTCCTCGCGCCGGCCGATGTCGGCCGATGCCGCGCAGTGCCACGTGAGCCGCAGCGGCGCAAGCGCCGCCATCAGCGCCCGCGCGCCGTCGGGGTCGCCGATGAAGTTGTCGTCTATGAACATCACGTGCGGCGCGTCGAGCGACCGGATTTCTGCGAGGATGTTCGCGACCGGCTTCATCCGGTGACGCGCGTCCACGTTCGGGGAGCTGTTGTAGCAGAAGTCGCACCGCCACGGGCAACCGCGGCCGGCGATGATCGTGTTCGTGAAGAGATAGCGCCCCGCACGCAGCAGATCCCAGCGCGGCACGGGCGAGCGCGCCAGGTCCACCGGACCGCCGTTTCGATACTCGCGCCGGAGGCGTCCGCCACGCACATCCTCGAGCAGCCGCGGCCAGATCGTCTCGGCCTCGCCGATCACGACGGCGTCGGCGTGGGCCGCGCAGTCGTCTGGGCAAGCCGTCGGATAAATGCCGCCCCAGACCACGGGAACGCCGCGCGCGCGGTAGCCGCGCGAGATTTCAACGGCGCGGTGGAACGTGTCCACTTTCACCGTGACGCCGACCAGGTCGGGCACGTCGCTGAATCGGCCGCGCTCGACGTTTTCGTCCACGAGGCGCACGACATGCTCGCGCGGCGTCAGCGCGCCGAGGACGAGCAGCCCGAGCGGCGGCGACATGCGCGTCTTCCAGTCCGAGTCCATCGGCCGCTTCGCGGAGCGGGGCGAGATCAGCGTGATCTTCATGCGCGACTCCGATCCGGTTCCGGCCGCCGGCGCAGCAAAAGGTCGGCGACCAGCCCGCACTCGACGCCGAACGGCAGGTAGCCGGCGTAGCCGAGCGCCGGCATCTCGAAGAGATGGAAGCGGCCGACGTACGGCACCGCATAGACCCAGCGCGCGAGGCTGCCGTAGTTCCACAACTCCCAGAAGAACCCGCACAGGAGCGCGGCGACCGCGAGCCGGGCGATGCGGGGCCCGAGCGCTTCGCCGGGTTCCGCGGCTAGCGGCGCGCGCCCGGCGAGCATCCGGGCGCCCGCGAGCGCCGCGGCGGGCGCCAGCCAGAGCGCGGGGAAACACAAATTCCGCGCCAGCGGCAGGCACAGCAGGAGGGCGGCCGCCGCCGCGAGCAACCCGCCGCCGGCGGCCGCACGCCGGCCCACGGCGGACGGCCGAGGGTATGGCTCGGCGGGACGCGCGGCGGCGGTCGGCGCCCGCAGCTCGGCGGTCAGCCAGTCGTATGTGCCCAGCACGGCGGGCAACACGGTCGAGAATGCGAGCGAGGCCATCAGTGCGTAGCCGCTGGCGGACATCTCCCCGAGGCCCTCGTAGTGCCAATTCTGGGCAAACCGGTTCAGGTACTCGAAATACCACCAGAACGCGGCGCTCAAGGGAAACAGCAGCGCGAAGGCCCTGGGTCGCTCCGACATCCGGCATGCGCCCCGCCGGCGTTGGGTTAACGCCTGCATGAGTAGGATGTAGCCCAGCCACGGCGGCGTGAACATGAAGCGCTGAACGCCGGCCAGCGCCGGCAGCCGGGTCCAAGCCAGCGCCCAGCCGCACAGCATCAGCGCGAGACCGCCCCACCCCCACGCCGGAAAGCGCGCGGCCGGCGCGCCGCGTGGACGCCGCCGGGCGGCGCGCGCCAGGTGAACCGCGACGGGGACGGCGATCGCCAGCGCGCCGGCGGCGACGATGGCGAAGGCGGGCCACGAGAACGCGGCGGGCACGGCGTACACCGTGCGCGGCGGGAACTCGAGGTAGCGCGCCCCGTCGCCGCCGCGGAGCCGCGCGCCGGCCAGCGGCGGCAGGATCAACACGGCAGCCGCGAGGACGGCGACGGCAGCGGAGGACAATCCCGCAAAGTGCTTTGCTCTGCAAAGCTCATGGGGTATGACCGGGATGATTGGCATGTCGGATGACCTTCCCTCAGGCGCGCGCCGCGCGCGCGAATGCCGGACCCGCGGCGGCGCCGCGGGCCGGCAGCGTTTCCTTCGCCGAGCGCAGGATCGCGTCCAGCGCATCGAGGTATTCGCTGAACCGGGCAAGACCCTGGCGCGTCAGCTCGACCGTCGTACGCGGCTTCGCACCGGCGAAAGTCTTGCGGATGCGCACAATGCCCCCCTCCTCCAGCGTGCGAAGGTGGCGGTTCAGATTGCCGTCGGTCAGGTTGCACCGCGCCTTGAGGTCGTTGAAGGCGAGCGGCTCCCCGGCCCCGCACAGCGCGGCGACGATCGCCAGGCGGTTCGGTTCGTGAAACAGCCGCTCTAGTGCGTGAAAGGGCAATCCGATTTCTGTGTTCATGCAGCCGCCTCCGGCCGGCGCGCGTCCCGGCGCACCCTTTCCAGCACGAGGCCTCCGGCGAGTTCGCCGGGGAAGAATGCGAGGGCCATCGGCCAGGGATTCAGAAAGCTGCGGTCGCGCTGGAGCAGTTGCAGCGCCGCCGAGGCCAGATAAAAGAGGCCGATGGCGGCATTCGCCGGCGGCAGCGCGCGGCGCGCGGCAAGGTGGGCCAGCCCGTAGCAGGCCATCCAGGTCCCGAACAGCAGGTCGTACTGTCCGGCGAGGATCAGCGCGAGCGACAACCCGCCGCCGACCGCCAACGGGGGCAGCACATCGAGGACCGGCCGCATCCGCGACGGCGCGCGGCGATACTCCGGATCGCGCCGGAACGCGTGCCATAGCGCGCCGAAGTTGAGCGCCAGCGCGATGGCGAGCACCGCGCCCCAAACGGCGAGATGCGCAGACGGCGTCGGCGGCATGCGATCCGACGACAGCGCGGCCGTCGCCGCGAGCGCGATCGCACCGGAGATGATCCGAGCGTGGCCGGAGAAGCCGCGGAACGCGCGCTGTTCGGCGACGATGTCTTGCAACTGCCGCACTTGCTTTACCGCGTCTCGAACTGACTCTTCCATGCGTCCGACTCTCCGACCCCACCGATCGCCGCAGAATCTACCACCTGGCAAAGCACTTTGCAATACAAAGCGGAAGCGGCTCGATCGTTACTTGAAATGGGTTCCAGATCGCCGCCGCACACGTTGCCGAACACTTTCGCCAGAGGGCGGCCGAAAGGTCGGCCCCGTCCAGTGACAAGGGTCAAGGTGCGGCAATCATCACGAGAGAGCGGGGAGGAAGGGGAGCGGTAGAGCCCGTGCCAAGGCCGTCATGGGAGGTTGTCGAGGGCCGGTAGCCGCACGTCGCGGCATGAGACGATCCGAGCTTCGGCGGCAGCCCTGGGCATCTCGAGGTCGTGCATGGCGGACGCTTGGCGCGCGGCCGGTAACTGGCGCTTTCAGACCCTTTGTTCAGGCGATCCACGGTTCACGCACCGGTTAGCCCTGCCCCCCGCACGGCTCGAATGGGCCAACGCCGCCGACTTTGCAAATAGGTCAGGTTTCGAGACGCAATCTTTGGGGACTGACCGGCTTTGACCTTTTTTCTTCCTTTCTCGACTGGTACAAAAGGCCACAGGTTTATCTTCGCTGAATTGAATACCCTGCGTGGAGCCCTGCATGCCGGCCGTCCGCTTTCCGGGCAGGAAAGGGCGGCTTATTTGGGGGGACAGAGCGAGACGTTCAACACGTGGATTGAGAACAAGTACATGCCCGCCCACAAGGTCGGGCGGCTTTGGCAGTTCAAGGTCGGCGAGGCGGCGGCAGGGAGCGGCCTCGCCGGGCCGCCCCGAAGGATGAAAGTCGAGCAATATGTCTCTCGGATACAATGAAGCGGACACGCGGGCGAAGCTGATTGACCCCGCCATTCACAAGTGTGGGTGGACGGAGGATTTGATCCGCCGCGAGGAGACGGCTGGCGCCGTCGAGATCATCGGCGGCAAGGCCCGTCGCCGTTCGCGCGGGAAGGTGGACTACGTTCTCCGCGTGAAGATCAACCCCGAGACTCAGCCCGTCGCTGTCGCGCTCATTGAAGCCAAGAAGGACACTCTCCCGCCGGGCCATGGACTCGACCAGGCCAAGGGTTATGCGGCATGCAAACGGCTCAACGTGCCGTTCGTGTTTTCCTCCAACGGCCACATGTTCGTTGAGTTCGACAACTTCACCGGCCTGACGAGCGCGCCGCGCCCTCTGTCCGAGTTCCCGACGCCAGACCAGCTACGCGCCCGCTACGAAGAAAGAATGGGCTTCTCCCTCTCGACTCCGCAGGCGAAGCCTCTCCTGCAACCCTACGCGGGCGGCGAAGGAACGCGGCGCTATTACCAGGATGCCGCGATGCGCGCTGTCTTCGAGAAGTTCGCCCGATGCGCCCGGGCGGAGAAGCCGCAACGCGCTCTGCTTTCCCTCGCCACCGGTTCCGGCAAGACGTTCATCGCAGTCAATCTACTGAAACGCGCCGCCGACGCTGGGCAACTGAAGCGCGCTCTCTTTGTTTGCGACCGCGATGAGCTGCGAGCCCAAGCACTCAGGGCGTTTCAGAACGTCTTCGGGGCCGATGCTGCCGAGGTGTACCGCAAGCCGGACGGCACCAACAACGCCAAGAACGCCCGCATTCACATCGCCACATACCAGACCCTCGGAATCGACACCGAGGACGGGGACGCGAGTTTCCTGACCACCTTCTACCCCGAGAACTACTTCACCCACGTTGTTATCGACGAGTGTCACCGCTCCGCCTGGGGCAAGTGGTCGCAGGTGCTCACGCGAAACGCCGCGGCCGCTCAGATTGGGTTGACTGCAACGCCACGGAAGCTGAAGTGCAGCGAGAAGACTGAAGAAGCCGTCGCTGACGCACAAATCACGGCGAACAATGTCGCGTATTTCGGCGAGCCGGTTTACGAGTACGACATGGCGCAGGCCATCGAGGACGGGTATCTCGCCGCCTGCGACATCGAGACCTTCGACCTCTTCCACGAAAACAAGAAGGTCAACGAGCGCGATAGCGGAGTATCGCGCAAGGACCTCGAAGGGAAGAAGCTCACGGACGCGACCACCGGCCGCCCCATGACCGTTGCCGAGGCCAAGGAACACTATGGCGCGGATCGAATCGAGGATCGTTTGCTTATCCCGGATCGGGTTCTCGCCATGTGCAAGGACTTGTTCGGCCATCTCCTCGCAACCGGCGGGCCGGAACAGAAGACCATCATCTTCTGCGCCCGAGACCGGCACGCGGACGATGTGGCCGTCTGCATGAACAACCTTTACGCCCAGTGGTGCGCGGCCAATGGCAAGGAGAGGCTGGAGTACTACGCCTTCAAGTGTACGGCGGCGAGCAGCGGCAACGACCAACTCCCGGACCTTCGCGCCTCATCGCGGAGCCACTTCATTGCCACGACCGTTGACCTTCTCACCACGGGCGTGGACGTGCCGTGCGTGAAGAACATCGTCTTCTTCAAGTATCTGAAATCGCCCATCAGCTTCTACCAGATGGTCGGACGCGGGACCCGGATTGACGAAGTGACCGGAAAACTCATGTTCCGCGTGTACGACTACACCGACGCCACGCGCCTCTTTGGCGAGGAATTCATCACCAAGCCGCGTAACCGGTCAAAAGTCGTGAAAAGGGTCGAGGCGGCGGGCTGAAAAGGGTCCT
>CAYLTB010000025.1:0-26884 GCA_964386675.1 uncultured Verrucomicrobiota bacterium | reverse complement strand
CGGGATTGTTGCTGCACCTGCATGCGCTGCATGGCGCATTTGTCGGTCTGATGCTCGGATTCTGGAGCCTCGCGGCGGCCCCGCGGCTGGGTTGGCGACGGATCGGAACGGCGTGGCTCCTGGGGCTCGCCGGCGCCGCCACAGCGCTGCCGTCGCTGTGGCATACAGCCGGGGGTTTCGATGCCGAATGGGTGCGTTTGCTGCGGCTGCGTTCCGCGCACCACGTCTTCCCGACGGAATGGTGGCGGGCCGGCGACCCGCAGGTCGTGCGCCTTGCCGCGTTGATCGGTTTTGCGGCCCTCGCATTCGGCTTGCGGCCGCCCCCCCGTCGCCGCGAGTTCGTCGCGCTGTTGGCTGGCCCCTTGCTGCTGGCGCTGGTCGGCACGCTCTTTTCGGAGGTCTGGCCGTCGCCGCTCGTGATGCGGATGCAGTTGTTTCGCGCCTCGGTGTTTCTGGTCCTGTTGCTGCTCGCGCAGACCGCTTCCGGGCTCGACGCGGCGGCGCGACTCGCGAGGCCCGGTCTGCGGCGAGTGCGGCCGCGCGGCTGGGCGGCCGCGCTGGCGCTGCTGTTTTCATTCGGAACGCTGGCGCTGCCCGCGCTGACCGCCTGGGGGCCGATTGCGCTGCTCACGACCGCGGTCACGCTGCTCTGGAACGGTCGTCTCTCGCGAACGGCGGCAACAGGCGCCGCCTTTGCCGCGGTCGTCGCCGCCATGACGTTCGTCAGATTGAGGATCTCGATCGGGGCGCCGATGCGCGACATCCTGACGACTGCCGCCGGCCATTGGCCGCCGGCCGGTCCCGCGTTGACCGCGGCGCTCGGACTGTTGCTGCTGGCCATGCTGCAGCGCTCGGGACGCCGCTGGAGCGTCCGGGCCATCGGGTTGCCGTTGTCCGCCGTGATCGCCCTTCAGGCGCCGACCCCAGAAGATCCCGCGTCGCCCGCCGGGGCTTGGGCCGATATCCAACAGCTCACCGCGCGGTTGACGCCGCCCGACGCCGTTATATTGACGCCCACGATGCCGGGCGGTTTCCGCATTCGTTCCGGTCGCGCCGTGGTGGCCGAGTGGCGCGACGGGACGCTGCAGTTCTTCGACCCCGCGTTCGCCCGCCGGTGGAGCGCCCGGATTCAGCGGATTCGCGGCAGCGACTTATCCTTGGACAGCGGTCGAGACCTGGCGGACCAGCCTGACGAGGAACTACTGGCGATTGCCCGAGAATATGGAGCGACCCACATTGTCGTTCCCGCGAACCGGCAGCCGGCGCTCATCCCGGTCGCCCGAAATACGCACTGGGCGCTCTACCGCGCCGAACCGCTGCCGCCGCCCCCCGCGCCGCCCGGTTTCGCCAGTCCGGAAATCTGGGTCGAGCAGGAGCGGTTCCTTCGGGAAACGATTATCCCGAACGTGGAGCGCCATCGAAAAAGCGACGTGACCTTGCGCGTGCGCGATACCGCCGGCCGACCGTTGAGCGACGCCGCCTATCGGGCCGAACTGGTGCGCCATCGCTTCGGATTTGGCGCCTCGCTGCCGCACTTCCAGAGGCCCGCCGGCTGGAGCCGGGGTTTTCAGCCGCCGCTCGTGGATCCGCGCCAATTGCCGTTGTTCCTCGACCTGTTCAATTACTCGGTTACCAGCTTTTCGGGCAAATGGGACAGCCTCGAGCCGGTGCGTGGCGAACCGGATTACGCCGCACTGGACGCGTATGTCGCTTGGTGCGCGGACAACGGAGTGGCCGTGGAACTGCATTTCGTCACAGGCTATCCTCCAGCCTGGCTGCGCGATCTGCCGCCGGACCGCCAGCGAGCGGAATTGTTGCGCCATGCGAACGCGCTGATTGACCGCTACGGAAGCCGCGTCGCCGCCTGGCAAATCGTCAATGAGCGCCAGTTGATGCCCTTTGCGCCCGACGTTTTTCGTCTCTTCAGGGAGCGGCTGCCCGGCGTGCCGCTGGGCGTCAGCAATTGCGCGAGGTTCTTCTCCGAGCGGCCCGGAGAGGACGCGCGGCGCGCGGAATTGCTGAATGGCTGGCAGGACATCGAGTGGCTTCGCGCACAGGGCGTCTCGCCCGACTATTTCGGCTACCACGGGCACCGCCCCTTCGGGCTTTGGGCGGACCTGCGCTCAGTGTACGAAGCTTTCAATCATTTCGAACAAAACGGCGTGCGGGTCCGGGTAACCGAATTCGGCGTTGCGCCCAACGGTCCCATTGTCGGGGGCGTCCGGCGGGGTCTCTGGACGCCCGAATTGCACGCCGAATATTATCGGCTGATGTATCTGACCGCGTTCAGCCATCCCAACGTGGACGCGATCAACATCTGGGGCATCGAACCGCGCACATGGATGCCTGGCGCCGGACTGCTGGACGAGGACTTCAGACCCAAGCCCGTGTACGAGTCGCTTCGGAAACTGATACGCGAAGAACTGACCACGAAACGGGCCGGCCGTTTGCCGCTGGACGGATCCATACACTTCCGGGGCTTTCATGGAGTCTATCGGCTCGAGTTGGACGTGCCGGAGGGAACCGCGTGGGGCGAGTTCGAGCTGACACCGGGCGCGCCGACGGCATTCCGCGTGGTGTGGGGATCGGGCCGCGCGGCCTTGGACATCACGGCGCTGCCCCCGGCCGCGGCTTCGGCTCCGTAGGCGCCTTTGGCGAATCCGCTCGCCGCGCGGGACCGGACGTGGCACGATGGCGCCCCGACCGGCGAGTGGATTGAACATCGTGTCCCGCAAACGCATAGAACGGCTCGAGTCCTACGTCTTGAGCGTCATCGAGGGCCGTCGCAGCGGCCCGGGCACCGCCGTGGCGCGCGGCCTGTTGTGGGGTCTTTCGCGGTTGTACGGCGCTGCGGTATCCCTGCGGCTCGGTCTCTACCGCCTGGGACTCCGGCGGCACCGCGAACTCGGCTGCCAGGTGTTGAGCGTCGGCAACCTGACCGTCGGCGGCACCGGCAAGACCCCGATCGTCGAGGTGTTCGCGCGGGAACTGCTCAAGCGCGGCCGCAAAGTGGCCATCCTGAGCCGCGGCTACCGTCGCGACCAGCCTTCGCTCGGACAGCGTTTGCTCGACATGGTCACTCAACGCCAGCGGCGCCGCCCGCCGCCGGTGGTCTCGGATGGGCAGCGGCTATTGCTGGACTCCGCCCGCGGCGGCGACGAGCCGTTCATGTTGGCGACGAACCTTCCGAAAGCCGCGGTCATCGTGGGCAAGGACCGGGTCAAGTCGGGCCTGTACGCCATCCGCAAACTCGGATGCGATACGCTGATTCTGGACGACGGCTTCCAGTATCTCCGGCTGAAGCACCGCCGCGACATCGTCCTGGTGGATCGCACCAATCCTTTCGGCAATCGCCACCTGCTGCCCCGCGGAATCCTGCGCGAGCCGATCCGCAACATCCGACGCGCCGACTTCATCTTTATCACGAAGTCGAACGGGGACGGAGCGGAGGAATTGAAGCGGCGACTGCGCGAACTGAATCCGGACGCCGAAATTTCCGAATGCCGGCACACCCCGCGGCATCTGCGCGACGTTTTCACCGGCGAGACGCTCTCGCTGGAACGCCTGCAGGGCCTGGACATCGCCGCCGTGTCGGGCATCGCCGCGCCCAAGGGTTTCGAGGATACGCTCATCCGGCTCGGCGCGCGGGTCCTCTATCACAAGCGCTACACCGACCATCACCGCTATACACAACAGGAAATCCTCGACGTCATCAACCGAGCCCTTCAGCGCGGGGCGAAGGCGGTCGTGACCACGGAAAAGGACGCCGTACGTTTTCCGTGGGTGGAGCGGCGCGACCTCCCGATCTGGTTTCTGCGCGTCGAGATCGAGATGTTGAGCGGCGCGGAGGCGTTCCATGACTGGATATCGCGGATCTGCTTCCGTTGACGACGCGCCGATGCCGGACGCCGTGCTGATCTGCGGCGTAAATTGGATCGGCGACGCGATCATGACCATGCCCGCGTTGCAGGTCTTCCGGGGCCGTCACGGCGACTGCCGGATATACCTGCTCGTGAAACCGGGCTTGCGCCCGTTATGGCGCATGCATGCGGCGCCCGACGAAGTATGGCCGTTGGAACCCGGTTTGCGGGGCCTGTGGCGCGCCGCCCGCGCCGCGCGGCGGGCCCGGGTCGGCCGATCCTATGCCCTGCCCCATTCGATCCGTTCTGCGCTGCCGCCGTGGCTTGCGGGAATTGCCGACCGACGCGGTCTGCCCGGTCCGGGCCAGCGCTGGCTGGCGACCAAAATCGCGACCCCACGCCCCCCCCCCGACCGTCGGCATCAGGTGTACGAATATCTAGACCTGCTGGTCCCGGGAGAGACCCAGCCTCCGCCTCCTCCCGTTCTCTTGCCGGATGCGGCTGCGCGGGATGGAGTCCGAAAGTATTTCGGCGACGATCGAGCGCCTTGGATCGGATTGATACCCGGCGCCGCACGGGGCCCCTCCAAACGATGGCCCGCTGAGCGCTTTGCGGCCGTGGGCCGCCGACTGATGGCGGACGGTTTCGGGCGTGTCGCCGTATTCGGCGCCGCCGGCGAGACCGCATTGTGCGCGGAGACCGCCCGGGCGGTCGGCCCCTCCGCCCGGTCGTTCGCCGGAATGACCTCGCTGGAGGAATGGGCGGCGCTCCTGCAGGCGTGCCGCATCGTGATCGCGAACGACAGCGGCGGCGCGCATCTCGCCGCGGCCGTCGGCACGCCGGTCGTCGCCGTATTCGGCGCCACGGATCCGGCCTGCACCGCGCCGTACGGAGCCCGTGGCCGCTGGCTGCAGGCCCCGGGCATCGCCGGCCGCCGCGATATCGCACCGGATGACCCGCGGGGACGCGCAGCGCTGGAGGCCATTTCCACCGACGAAGTGTACGGCGCGGCCCGCGATCTGCTGGCCGAATCCGCGCCCCAACGATTCGGAGTAGGCGCCCGATGATGCGTTGGGTCTTTGTTCGCCGTGCCGTCGGTGAATGGGGCGGGATGGAAAACTGGATCGTCAAGCTCGCCCGCGGCCTCCGCGGTCTCGGCGACACCGGTGTGATCGTGGCTCCGCCCGACTCCCATTGGGCCGACGTCTGTGCACGCGAAGGACTCGACTTCAAAGCTTTCGCGTTCGCCCCGGAATGGAATCCCGCCGGAACCCGGGGCTTGGCGAAGCTGTTGCACCAACTTCGGCCGGACGTTGCCATCTGCACGGATTTCCGGGTGGCCTGCCGCGTTCGCTTTTCGTCGCGCCACCCCGCCATCGGCGTCAAGCTCCCCGTCGACCGCGCCCTGACGAACGGCTATTGGGACCGTTTCTCTTTCCGTTATGCTGTGGACCGACTTTTTACGGATCACCGCGCTGCGCGCCGCCTATTACTACGCCACCCCTGGGTGCAGGCCGGCAAGATTCTGCTGGCGCCCAATGGCGTGGAATGCGACCCCCAAGGTCCGGACCCCCGCCGACGGGCCGCGATCCGCGCCCGCTTTCACGTCGGCCCCGAAGCGGTCATCGTCGCCGCCGCGGCCCGGTTCACTGCCGAGAAGCGGATGATGGACGTCATGGTAGGCTTCGCGCGCGCAGCCCACGTCCCCGTTTTGCGCCTGTGGCTCATCGGCGATGGACCGCAACGCCCCGAATTGGAGCGGGAGATTCGCCGGCGGGGGCTCGACGATCGGGTGACCCTGTGGGGGTGGCGCGATGACGCCGCCGATGTATTGCGCGGCAGCGATATCGTCGTCCATGCAGGCGTCTCGGAAGCCATGCCGAACAGCGTCCTGGAGGGCATGGCTGTCGGCGCGGTCGTCCTGGCCGCGCACGCGGGCGGTGCGGCGGAACTCATCACCGCCGGCCGCGACGGCTTCTTCTTCGAACCGGGCGATGTGGAGGCGCTGGCCGCGCGGTTGCGAGAATTGGCGGCCGATGCGGACCGACGCGCCCGACTGGGCGCCGCCGCGGCGCAGCGCGTTGCAGCGGCATTTTCGATGGAGACCGCGGTACGCCGGATCCGCGAGGGCATGGCGGAAGCCGCGGAAGCGCGCCGGCTGGCGTTGGCCCCCTCCGTTGACCCCCGCGGCCGGCGGCGCTGGGTGCAGCGCCGCGCGCCGGATCTCGATCCCGCGTCCCTGGCCGTGGCCGCGGCGCCGCCGCGCCCGCCGCCGACGGCTTCCGGCATCCGAGAGATTTCAACGGCCGCGGGGCGGCTGTGCGTTAAGTGGTATCCGGCGGCGCGCGGACCCTCGCCGGCGCTCCGGGCGTTTCGCATCGCCCACCGACTCGAGTTGCTGGGCGTACGCGCTCTGCCGCACCTGGCCGCCGGCTGGGTTCGGTTTCCACGCGCTGACGATCGCCCGGTGCTGATCACGGGGGAAGTCAGCGGAGCGCAACCGCTGCGGTCGTGGGTGGAACGCCATGCGGACCTTCCGGAAGTCATGGCGGCGCTGGCCGCGACCGGTGGCGTATGGCTGGGCGGCCTGCACGCTTTACGGATAGCGCCCCGCAACCTGGATGCCGACAACATCCTCGTCCGAATAGGGCCTTCCATTCTTCCGGAATTCATCCTGCGCGACCTGGAGGAATGCCGGATCCAGCGCCGGCTGAGGGCCGTTGATGTGCGGCGCAGTTTCCGGCAACTGTATGACGCCTTCCACCCGCTGCTCTCTCGGCGTTCGATGCTCCGGTTTGCGGCGGCCTACCGGCGGGCACGGGGTCTGCGCCGCCGAGCGTTGCGACGCTGCCTGCGCGATCTCACGCGCGCGGAATTCCGGCGGGCGATCCATTGACGCCCATCGGAATTCGTGCGATTTTTCGGCCCTACTCAGGGCCGGCTTAGCTCAGTGGCAGAGCTACTGATTTGTAATCAGTGGGTCCGCGGTTCGAATCCGCGAGCCGGCTCAGTCCCCCCGCAGCACGATCTTCGAGACGGGACCTTCGACGCCGAAGGCGTTGATAGTGACGGCCTCCAGACGGTCCTCTTCAACAGGTATCGGCCCGTCAAAAACGACTTCTGTTGGCATCCATGCTCCGCCATCGCATCGGATGCCAAACGCCCGAAAATTCGGCCTCATCGCCCCCAGCGCGACCCGGATGCCCCGCCCCCCTTGGGCGGGCGCCATTGCCCACGTGGGGTCATCTGACCGCCGCCATTTGTGTGACGCGCGGAAGAACGGCGTATTGCCGCGCCGTCATTGAAAGAGCCGCAGCCGCCGATCACGGCGTCGGTTTGGGCGCCGGCTCGAGGACGACCCCTTCAACCGGAGTCTTCGCCGGAGACAGCGGCGAGTTTCGCTGGATAAAGGCCCGTACGGCATCGCGCGTGTCCACAGCGGTCAGCTCGAATCGCGATTCCGGGCGGCGGACGATCTCCCGCAGCCGTGCGAAGCGCGATCCGCCCGAGGCCAGCGTGTAGCTGTTGAACGCGACCTTGAACCGCTTGCGAGCGTGGGGCGAACTGCCGTCCGGCAAAGTCATTCGACCGACGCGCTCACCGGCGGACGCACCCTCGCGCAGGACGACATTCACGCCGCTGACACCCATGAACGACCGCGAGCCCAACAGGCCTGCGTTTTCATCGAGGATCTCCCGCAATTCGCCGAACGTCAGCTGAGCGGTACCAATCCGGTTCTCGTAAGGCACGATGCGCCACACGTCGCGCTCGCGAATCGGCCCCGCCTCCAACGTCGCATCCGTGAGCGCACCATGCAGGACGATCTCTGCGCCGCTCGCCTCGGCAATGGCCGCCCGCAGCAATGCGGCGGTGGCCGAAAGGCCCGGCGGCCGGCTCACGCCCGACAGCGGAGACGCAGCCCGACCGACCGTACGTTCCAGCGCCGCAATCCGCCGGTCCATTTCACTGCCGATCAAAGACTGCAGTCCCGCATCTACAGGCGTTTCCGGGGTCACCGGCAGCAGACGTCCGGCGCGGCGGACGACTTTTCGGGCCACCGTGTCATACACCAGGTCCACGCGGCCCAGATAATGGCCATGATAACCCGATTGATGATAGAAGACGCCCGCGACTTCGCGGCCCTCTATCCGTTCATGCGTGTGCGCGCCGAGAATTACATCAAACTCGCGGAATGTCCCGGCGATGGCATTCACCTCGTTCGCAGGATCGTCCGTCGGACGCCATCCCTGGTGGACCAGCAGCACGAGCACCTCCGGCCGTTCCGCCCGCACGCGCGGCATCACCGCTTCCAGCGCGGGCACTGACCGCTGAAAGACCAGCGGCCCCAGGTATTCGGGCAGCAACCAGTTCGGTATGCCGGGCGTCGTCAGGCCCACGATCGCGACCCGCACGCCATCCACCTCCCGAATGAGATACGGCTGAATTTTCGGCATCGGGTGTTCGGCGCCGGGCTGGACGCCGATGTTGGCGGCCACCATCGGCAGCGTCGTCGCGTCGTGCAACGCGCGCAGCGCCTCGAGTCCCCAATCGAACTCATGATTGCCAAACGTCCACGCGTCGTATTGGAGGTATTCCATCGCCCGAAGCATCAGCCGCCCCCCGGTCTCACGGCTGTACGGGGTACCTTGCACGGTATCGCCGCAGTCCACCAACAGGACGTTGGGGGTCTCGGCACGCACGGCGGCGATCAGCGAAGCCATCCGCAACAGGCCAGCCTCGGGCCGATCTTCGGGCCGCTCTGGAATGGGGTTGACGATGCGCCCATGGAGGTCGGCCGTCTGCAGCAGCGTGATGGGCACCTCGCGCGCCATCGTGAGGGTCGCCAAGGCCCACAGCCGCGTTGCCCAACAGGCCATTCTTCCGGATAGGCGCACGGCGCTCTACTCCTTTCCCGCGTCAGGATGCCATCGAGAGCTTGCCGGACGACGAGGAGCGGAGGCGGGCGCATCGGCGACGGATGGCCTGACGTGTGATCTGGCAGACGCGCTCCCCTCGGGCCGCGCTCTCCGGCGCGTCGAACATCACGTCCAGCATGATTTGTTCGAGCATCGCGCGCAAACCGCGCGCGCCGGCGCCGCGCGCGATGGCCTCGTGCGCCAGCTCGCGCAGGGCGCCTTCCGTGAACCGCAGGTCCACGCCCTCCATGCCGAGCAGTTTCTGGTACTGCCGCACCATGGCATTGCGCGGAACGGTCAGTATGCGGACGAGATCCTCCTCGCTGAGATCTTCGAGGGTCGTAATGACCGGCAACCGTCCGATGAATTCAGGAATCATCCCGAACTTGCGCAGATCCTCGGGTTCCACGGTCAGACCGCCGTAGCGGCCGCCGTCACGTGGTGACCGGATATCCGCATGAAATCCCGCCACCCCCTTGCCGAGGCGCCGGCGAACGATGTCATCCAGCCCGACGAACGCTCCGCCGCAGATGAACAGGATGTTGCGCGTGTTGATACGGATGTATTCCTGCTGGGGGTGTTTGCGGCCGCCCTGCGGCGGGACATTCGCGATGGTCCCCTCGAGGATCTTCAGCAGCGCCTGCTGAACGCCCTCGCCGGAAACATCCCGCGTGATGGAGACGTTCTCCATCTTGCGGGCGGACTTGTCTATTTCGTCAATGTAGACGATACCTGTCTCGGCGCGCGCGACATCCCCGTCGGCCGCCTGAATCAAACGCAGCAGCACGTTCTCGACATCTTCTCCGACATAACCGGCCTCCGTCAGCGTGGTTGCATCCGAGATGCTGAAAGGCACGTGCAGACAGCGCGCGAGCGTCTGCGCCAACAGGGTTTTACCGGTGCCGGTCGGACCGATCAGCAGCACATTGCTCTTTTCGATCTCCACGCCGTCGTCCGCGGCGGGACCGGCCTTGATGCGTTTGTAGTGGTTGTGTACGGCCACCGAGAGCACCTTCTTTGCATGCTCCTGGCCGATGACGTACTGGTCCAGAAAGGCTTTGATCTCGCGCGGCCGCGGCACCTTGAGTTCCGCGAGCGGCACGGCCGGCCGGCGATTCGCGGCCGATTCCTTGGCCAGAATCTCCTGGCAGGCGCGTACGCACTCGTCGCAGATGCGCGCCCGCGGACTGGCGATGATCCGACCGACCTGCCCTTCGGCACGGCCGCAGAACGAACAGCGGGAATCGGCATCCCGGTGGGTCACGCATTCCCCCCTTTAGCGGCCAACGGCTTGCGCGGAACGACCACCTCGTCCAACAGGCCGTAGTTCTTCGCCTCCTCGGCGGACATGAAGAAATCACGGTCGGTGTCGCGCGCGATTTCCTCCAGGCTGCGCCCGGTGTGGACGGCCAGGATCTCGTTGATCCGGTCCCGGAGCCGCAGGATCTCCTTTGCCTGGATGCTGATATCGGCGGCTTGTCCCTCGACGCCGCCCCACGGCTGATGGATCATAATACGCGCGTTGGGCAGCGCGAAGCGCTTGCCTTTGGCGCCCGCCGCCAGCAGCACGGCTCCCATGCTGGCCGCCTGTCCCACGCAATAGGTGTGCACCTCGCACTTCAGAAACTGCATGGTGTCGTACATCGCCAGCCCCGCTGTGACGGAACCGCCGGGGGAGTTGATGTAAAGGTTGATCGGCTTCTCCGCGTCTTCGCTCTGCAGGAACAGCAGTTGCGCGATGATGAGATTGCTGACTTCGTCCGTGATGGCCGTTCCGACGAAGATGATTCGGTCCTTGAGCAGTCGCGAGAAGATATCGTAGGCGCGTTCACCCCGGCCGGTCTGCTCGATGACCATCGGAATGAGAATCTGGGCGCGCGGCGCCTGTGAACTCGTGTTCATGCGTCCACCTTTGCGTTGGCGATAATGAAATCCAAGACTTTGCGGCGCACGATGGCGTCGCGCACCCGATCCAACCCGTGATCCTCCTCGATGCGCCGCCGCAATTCGCGGGGATCCTCTCCCCCGACGCGGGCCATGTCGCGAATATCAGCATCCACTTCCGCCGGCGTGGCCTCGATCTTCTCCGCGCGGGCGATGCGGTCCAGGACGAACCGACTGTGCACACTCCGCGCGGCGCTCTGGCGAGCGGAGGCCAGAATCTTGCTTGTCTGCGCCCGAATCTGGTCCTCGTCCATGCCCTGGCGACTCAACGACTCTACGATCTCGCGGATCATGCGCTCAGAAACCCGTTCAACTTCGCGCGACGGCAGGTCGGCCGGCGCCGCCTGGAGCAGCAATCCGACGGCCTCGTCCCGCCGGCGGCGCTCCTCCTGTTGTTCGCGCAGCTCCCGGATATTGTCCCGCACGCGCGACCGCAGCTCGTCGAGAGATGCCGCATGCACGGACTCTAGAAATACGGTGCTGTTTAGGTCGGGCCGCACCCGCTGACGGATGCCTTTCACCGTGACTTCATAGCGGACCGTTCGGCCCCGCAGCGCCGGCACGGGGAAGTCTTCCGGAAAAGTCGAATCCACCGTCCGATGGTCGCCGATGCTCGCCCCTGTCAGCGCCGCGACAAAGCCCGGCATGAAGGAAAGCTCGCCGAGATGCACCCAGAAATCGGCCGCTTTGCCCAATCCCTTGGATTCCGGAACCGCCTCTTCCACCGGCCGCCCGTCCAAGGTTCCGACAAAGTCCACGCGGACCATGTCGTCCGCCGCCGCAGGCCGATCGGCCACGTCTTCAAAGGTGGCGCGGTCGTTCTGGATCCCTTCGATGACCTTGTCCACATCCGCATCGGCGATTTCGATTTTCTGTCGCGGCAGGTTCAGCCCTTTGTACGGCGGCAGCGCGAATTCGGGCTCGATGTCCACGGTGAAGCTCGCGTGCCATGCGGCGTCCGGCGTCTTGAATTCGTCCGCCGTGAAGTCCACCAGTTCGAACACCGCCAACTTGGATTCCTCGCAGGCCCGATCGTATCCTTCGCGGGCCAGCCGGTCCCGTACGTCCTCCCGGATCGAATCCGCGAACTTGCGCGCGACGACTTCGGCGGGCGCGCGTCCCGGCCGGAACCCGTCCACGCGCGCCTCGCGGCGATACTCGGCCACCACGGCGTCATAGACGGCCTTGACTTGGTCCGGCGATGCCTCGACTTTCAACACCTTGCGGCAGGGGCCGCTGTCCTCGACCACTGTTTTCATTCGGCCTTTCGATTGAATCCAGCCGGGTCCCGACGGTCAGCAACGCGGAATGCCGCGGCGGCTGAATCGCCAGACAATAGAAGCTGCCCGACGGTGCGTCAAGGAAACGCCGGGCTCCATCCCGAAGCCGCGGAGCCTAATTGGCGCGCAGAAACGACACGGCGTTCTCAAACAGACGCAAGCCCAATCCTCGCGCCGGCAAGGTGCCGGTCGTGCGTTGCCGGTCCCATTGCGGATGGTTCTCCGGATAGAGATACGCCTCCGGGTGCGGCATCAGGCCGAAGACGCGCCCCGTCGGGTCGCAGAGGCCTGCGATGGCATTCAGCGACCCATTGGGGTTCCAGGGGAAATCCACCGCCGGCGCGCCCGTCGCGGGATCCGCGTAGCGGCAGGCCACGCCGCCGGCCGTCTCGATACGATCCAGCAGCGCGCGGTCCGGCGTATACAGCCGGCCTTCTCCGTGCCGGATCGGCAACGGCATCCGGTCCAGCCCCCGCGTGAACACACAGGGCGATAACGGCTCGAAGCGCAGTTCAACCCAGAAGTTCTGAAAATGACCGACCTCGTTCTGGATCAGCGCCACGCGCTGCTCGAAGTATTCGCCATCCAGCCCCGGCAGCAGTCCCAGCTTGACCATGATCTGAAAACCGTTGCAGACCCCCAGCACGAGCCGCCCGTCCGCCAAGAACCGCGCCAGCGGCTCCCGCAGGCGATGCCGCAGGCGGACCGCGAACACATGACCGGACGTCATGTGGTCGCCGAACGAAAATCCGCCGATGAACATCAGTGCGGCGAAATCGGCCAGGCGCCCCGGCTGCGCGAGCAGGTCGTTCAGATGCACCAGCTCCGGGTCGGCCCCCGCCAGGAGCCACGCCTGGCGGGACTCGGCCTCGCAGTTGAGGCCGTACCCAGTAATGATCAAAACGCGGGGGCGGCGATTCACGGCCGCGACTCTAACCCAGCCGCGCCCGCGGTCAAGTCCGGCGTTTTCCAATCCTTGGACGGAAAAGAGCATTCGCTTTCCAGACCTTGGAAAAAACGGGGACGCGCCGCATTGCGCTTGGAGGCCGGCCACGCCATTGCTATCCTTGAGACGTCATGCCGCAGAACGATTCCTTTGATTTCTGGTATGCCGTGCACAACACGGCAATCATCGTCCCGCCCGAACGGCGCTTGGAGACCTTCGGCGCCACCATCATCGATTACCGGCTGGTGACGGAGCCGATGGATACCGTCGGCCAAGTGCGCATCCGCGAAGGCCGAATTCAGGCGCACCGTCCTGAAATCATCACGCCCGAAGACTTTCTCCGCACCGCCCTCGAGGGCTTTGAGAACGGGGAGGCCGACCGGTACCTCGACTGGCTTCGCAGCCACGAAAGCGAACTGATGATCCTCAAATACGGGTTTCGCATCCGCAAGGACGCGCAATCCGAGCAACTGCTGCGCGACAATGTCGAGACCGTCGTCGAGCGAATTCGCGCGGACCTTCAGAAAAGGCCCCAGCCGTTCGGCGCGCTGCTCGTCGGCGTGGACGATCCCTGGGAAGTCTGTCTGCTCAAACTGCTCGTGGACATGGTGCAGCGTTCGTCGCCCGGCCACGCCCGTGAACTGCGCGCCGACCCGCAGGGCTACCGGCGCGAGATCGAAGAGGAGTTCCGCGCAGCAGCGCGCGACGCCGCACTGATTCCGCGACTGGCCGACAAGCTGCGCAAGCACGGCTTGTTCGAGGCGTACCAGGACCGTTTCTTCTCGCTGGTGCGCGCGGCGCGCGGCTGACCATTTAGCGCCCTCCCGAATGAAGGCGACGTCCCAGAGCCCCGCGCGCGACAGCCTGCGCATCGGGCGGCGCTGGCTGGGGGCTGCCCTCCGCGACGACCTGCGCCGCCTGTGGCGGCCGGACGGTGATCCCGCGGCGGTCTTTCCGGCCCAGGTCCTCGTCTCGGTCACCTACCGCTGCGATAGCCGCTGTACCCACTGCACCATCTGGGACTATTACCGCGAAAATCCCGAGCGTCGCGCGAACGAAATGACGCCCGCCGAGTTTGAGCGATTTCTCGACCGGAATCCGCAGCTCATCCAGTTGGCGACCACGGGCGGCGAGCAGTACAGCCGTGCGGATATTGAGGAGTTCTGGCTGGCCATGGACCGCCGCGGATTTCGTACCAGTTGCGGGACCAACGCACTCGCGACCGACCGCATTATGACGCGGGAAGGGGCGCTGCTGGAACGACTATCAGGCCGGCATCTTCGCCATCTCGGTGTTTCGCTGGACGGTCTCGGCGAAACACACGACCGCGTCCGCGGCCTGCGCGGCAACTTCGACCGCGCGTGGCGCTTGTTCGAGTGGGCGCGCGAGCAGGAGGCGCGCTATCCGTTCTATCGCGCGGAAATCTTTTCAACGCTCACGGAAGATAACTGGCGCGAATATCCGCGGCTTGTCGACTGGCTGATCGAGCGCGGCATCCCGGCGCACAAACTGGGCTTCTGCGCCGCCTTGCCCTCGCCGCACTATTACGGCAACGAAGACAGCTACCGACCGGTGCGCGATCGCGATGGCCTGTGCACCTTGCTGGATGCGCTGCGCCGGCGCCACGCCGGCTTCGCAACGAATTTCTTCTCCGAAAGCTATCTGGAGTGGCTGCGCGATCCGTCCGCCGGCGTCGTATGCCGCGCCGGCACGGCATTCGGATACGTAGACCCGTTCTGGAACGTCTACCCCTGCGTCGTCCGCGGCGAGCGGCTGGGCAATCTGCGGGACTTCGATTTCGACTTGCGTCCGCTTTGGCGCTCGGCGGCGGCGCGAGCCTTTCGCGGCGAGATGCGTCAAGATCCGTGCCGCCGCTGCTTCAACGAGTGCAACCGCTGGATATCGTTGCGCGCATCAAGCGGCGGCCTGCTGCGGATCGCGCTGCGGCAGGCCCGGCGGACGTTGCGCGGCGGCGCGTCGAAACGGCGGTGGCGGCTGTGACGACGCTCGGTAATCCCGGCGCACCGAAGCCGCCGCTCCCCCCTACCGCAGGCCGATGGAAATCCCTGCTGCGCATCATCGTGACCAGCTACATCGGCCTGACGTTCCTCCTGGCGGTGATGCAGCGGTCCTATATCTACTACCCGCACCGCATGTCGCCCGAAGCCGCCGGGCGGGAGGCCAACGCGCTGCGGCTGCAACCGTGGCTAGACGCGGCCGGCGATCTGATCGGCTGGCGCCGACCGTCGGCCTCCCCGGAAGCGCGCCGGGTGCTGATTTTTCACGGCAACGCCGGCAGCGCGGTGAACCGGCACTATTATGCGGACGTCTTTGCCGCCCGCCCCGGCGGCGCCGACTGGAGCGTATTCATTCTCGAATACCCCGGCTATGGACCGCGGCCGGGGCGTCCAACGGAGCGCGCCCTGACGGAGGCGGCGCGGACGGCGCTGGACGTGCTGCTTGCCGAATCACCATCGCCGGTGCTGGTGCTCGGTGAATCGCTCGGCAGCGGCGTGGCCTGCGCGCTGGCGGCGGAGCGTCCCGCACAGGTCGCCGGCCTGCTGCTGATCACCCCGTTTTCGTCGCTCGCCGACGTCGCGGCGATCCACTACCCATTCCTGCCCATCGGACTGTTCCTGCGGGACCGTTATGATTCGCCCCGGGCGCTGCGACGGTACCGCGGGCCGCTGGTCGTCGTCACCGCGGGTGACGACGAGGTAATCCCCGCGCGACTGGGCCGGGCGTTGTGGCAGGACTACAAAGGGCCGCGGCGCCTGGTGGAACAGGCCGGCCGCACGCACAATACTCTCGATCTCGATCCCGGCGCACCGTGGTGGAACGAGGCCGTGGGGTTCCTGTTGACGGCCGCGGGATCCGAAGGCACACCAACCTTTCCCGGCCACGACACCGGGAAAGGCGGCGCGGCGGCCGCGGCGGGCACTCAAACAGAGGCCAATCCCCCATGAGGGTGGTGTGGCGCGTCCTCTTCGGACTCTTCCTGCTGGTCGGCCTGTGGGTCGGACTGCTCTCGGCACGGCGGCCCTGGATTCGGTCGCTGCCGGGCGTCCGGCTCCATCCGCTGCCCCCCGCGCATACGGTCGCGCGGTCCGAAAACACGGCAAACGGACTCCTTCCTTTTTCGAGTCTTTGGCTGCCTGTCAACAAAGGTTATTTCGAACTGCACCCGCGCAAAAGTGCCTCGCTGCGCGCAGCGCAAATCGCGCTGGCGGTCCGGCGTTTCCAGGCAGCCCAGGGGCGAATGCCGACGGCATTGGAAGAGCTTGTTCCGGAATATCTCGACACCGTGCCCGTCGACCCATTCGACGGCCAGCCACTGCGCTATGTCCGGCGGGACGGCAGCGGCTTCGCGGTCTACAGCGTGGGTCCCGACGGCCGCGACAATGGAGGCGATGAGCGCCCAAAACGGCGACCAGGGGAACCGTTCAACCTGGTCTTCTATTGATGCCGGTCGTCAAGCCGCCATCCGCGCAGCGCGTCGAGGCTGGGCGCGTGCGTGAGGTCGAAATGGATCGGCGTCAGCGACACGAAGCCCCGCTCCAGCGCGTCGAGATCGGTGCCGGCGCGCTCGCCGGTCATCTCGAGATATCCGTCCATCCAGTAATACACGTTGCCGCGCGGGTCGGCGCGGCGGTCAAAGGTCTCGATGAACCGCGACTCGGCCATGCGAGTGGCGGCGAAGCCGGCCAGTTGCTCGTAGGGCCGGTTCGGCACATTGACGTTCAACAGGACGCCACGCGGCAGCGGGCTGGCAATCAGCCGTTGCGCGAGCCGGCGGGCGACCCGCGCGGCGGTGTCCCAGATCGGATCGCTGAACGTATTCAGCGAGATCGCCATGCTCGGGATACCGAGGATCGTGCCCTCGGTCGCCGCGGAAACCGTGCCGGAATAGATGACGCTGATCCCGGCGTTCGGCCCGAGGTTGATTCCGCTGATGACGAGTTCGGCGGGACCGGGCAGCAGGGCGCAGACGGCCAGCTTGACGGAATCGGCAGGCGTTCCGCCGACAGCGTAACCCTCGAATCCGTCGCGGCGGACACGGCGCGCCTTGATCGGGTCAGACAGCGTGATGGCATGGCCCACCGCACTACGCTCGGCATCGGGGGCGACCACGAACGTCTCGCCGAGGTCGCGCACGGCTTCGTGCAGCACGCCGATGCCGGGCGCGTGAATACCGTCATCATTGGAAATCAGGATGCGCATGCGTCCATCCCGACTTTCGAAACGCGCGACCCGCGCGCCGCGCGGCGCCAAGTCTCACGAATCACGGCACCGTCTCCGGCGTCGTCGGCGCCTCGACCGGCGCCGCCGGAGTCACTTCCGCCGGCTCCGTGGCCGATGCTTCAGCAGGCTGCGCCTGCCGCGCTTCGCGCCACGCAACGATGTCCGACAGGATCTGCAACGCTTCCTGCAGCACCAGGTCCTTGCTATCGTCCTTCTCCCGTTCGCGCTCCGTGGTGTCCAGTTCTTCCTGCATCCGGTCCAGCTCCCGCTCGGCCCGTGCGAGCCGAACGCGAGCCTCCAGGTTCAGCGGCAAGTCGGCAGACTTCATCCGCTCGGCGAGCTGGTTGCGGGTGCGCTCCCAAGTCTCGAAACGCGCGTCGCCGCGGCGCCGCTCCTCGGATGCGGCGCGAAGCGTCGCAACGTCGGGCAATTGATTCGCGAACACCGAATAGAACGTGCGGTCCACCGCCGACCATTCAAGCGCGTGCGGCAGGAACTCCTCGCCGACGTCCGCGACGTCCAGGAATGAGGGAATGACAATATCGGGTTCGACACCGCGTCGCTGCGTCGAACCGCCGGAAATGCGGTAGAACGCGGCAGTCGTGACCTTGAGCTGTCCCAACGCGGGATCGGAGCGGTCCAGCGGCAGCAGCGTCTGGACCGTGCCCTTTCCATGCGTTTTGGAATCGCCGATGATCAGCGCCCGCCGGTAGTCCTGCAGGGCCGCCGCGACGATCTCGGACGCCGAAGCGCTTAACCGATTGACCAGGACGATCATCGGCCCGCCATAGGCCATGCGCGGATCGGGATCGGTCGCCACCTGCACCGAACGCGTATCGCGCACCTGAACGATGGGCCCGGCGCGGATGAACAAGCCGGCGAGTTCGATGGCATCGGGCAGCGAACCGCCGCCGTTGTTTCGCAAGTCGAGGATCAATCCGTCGAATCCGCCATTATCCTTCTGCAACGAAATCAACAGATTACGCACATCCCGCGAGGAGCGTCGGGCTTCTTCGCCATTGCCGTTGCTCATGCCTTTGAAATCGGCATAGAACTCCGGCAGGGTCACGACGGCGAGACGCCGGACCTTTCCCCCGGCCGCGGGGACCTCGCGCACCGCGCCGCGCGCGGCCTTGTCCTCGAGCTTCACCTCATCCCGCACGATCTCAATGCGGCGCTCGGTCGCGCCGGAGAGGTCGGCCGCAGGCCAGACGGTCAGCGTTACCCGGGTGCCGATTTCGCCGCGGATCAGCCGCACGACCTTGTAAAGCGGCCAGTGCAGCACGTCCACCGGTTCGGCGTCGCCCTGCGCCACCGCGACGATGCGGTCGCCCGGCCGCAGGCGCCCGTCGCGTTCCGCGGGGCCTCCTGGAATGAGGCGCACGATGCGCGCCATGCCGTCTTCCGTGCTCAGCACCGCGCCAATGCCGACCAGCGAAAGCTTCATGTTGATATCGAAATCCTCAGACCGGACTGCGGAAAGGTATTCGGAGTGCGGATCGTAGGACTGCGTAAAAGCGGAGAAGAAGCGATCGGCGATCCACTCGTCGTCACTGTCCTCCAACACCTGCAGAAATTGTCGGTAGCGTTTGATGACGAAGGCCTCCGGCGACAGGTTGCGATCGCTCACGCCCTCGTCATCCGCGGCGGCGTCCGGCGGAGCTTCGGCGCCGGCTTCCGCGCGTTGCGCGCGGTCCTCATCGGCCAGCCGAACGGAGACCATTCTGGCGATGACGTCATTGATGAGCTTTCCCTGCCAGAGCGTGTCGCGTTCAGCGTCATCGGCCGGCCACGGCTCATCGCGCCGCCGCCAGCGATAGGACCAATCGGAATCCGTCTTCGGCGGCACGGACAGAAAGCGTTCCGCGAAAGCGACCCGGTCGCGCGCTCGTTCTTTGAGCCGGTTGAAGGCCTGCCGCGCGAAGTCCAGATCGCCCGCTACCAGCCGGCGATCGAAGCGCCCGGCGTCCTGCTTCAATGCGGCAACGTCGTCCTGCGTAAAATAGACATGCTCCGGATCCAGCGCATTGAGAAACAGGTCGAGGGCCCGCGCGCCCATGGCCTCATCCAGCGGACGGCGCGACAGGTGCGTACGGGGCAGGTTTCGCGCCAGCAGCGCTCCGACGGCTCGGTAGACGTCCTCACGCGGTGTGCCGGGACCTCCGGCCGCGCGCCTTCCCGTGAGGAAGACGCCCGCCGCCAAGGCAACGGCGACCGCCACGCCGATGGACCTGCGGTTACGACAGTTCTGACTAGCAACCAACTGGAGTTTGCGCATCGTGATTCCAGGCTTCCCAAACAGGAGCGGCACGGGACGGTCAACGGGCTTTCACTTTGGCCATGATCGCCTCGACCATCTTTCTCTGCAGCTCGGCATTATTGCGAACCTCGACGATGGCCGCATCCCGCCCCTGCCCGATCTGCTGGCCTTCGAACGAGAGCCACGACCCGCGTTTTTCCAGCAGGTTAAACTGGGTCGCCGCGTCCACGACGGAGGACGCCCACGAAATGCCCTCGCTGTATAGAATGTCGAACTCGGCTTCCGTGAACGGCGGAGCGACCTTGTTCTTGACCACCTTGACCTTCGTGCGGTTGCCAACCGCGGCGCCGGCGGCGTCCTTGAGCGTAGCGATACGGCGCACTTCCAGGCGGACCGACGCATAGAACTTGAGCGCGCGGCCGCCCGGCGTCGTCTCGGGATTGCCGAACATCACGCCGATCTTCTCGCGAATCTGGTTCGTGAACAGGCAGACGCAGCGCGATTTAGCCAGCGCGCCCGCCAGTTTTCGCATCGCCTGGGACATCAGCCGCGCCTGCAGGCCTACATGGCTGTCGCCCATCTGCCCCTCCAGCTCGGCCCGCGGCGCGAGCGCGGCAACGGAGTCCACCACGACCACGTCGAGGGTGTTGCTGCGCACGAGCTGATCGGCGATGTTGAGCGCCTCTTCGCCGGAGTCCGGCTGCGAGACCAACAGGTCGTCGAGGTTGACCCCGATCTTGCGCGCATACGACGGGTCGAGCGCATGTTCCGCATCGATAAACGCGGCATAGCCGCCGGCCTTCTGGGCCTGTGCGATGATGTGCAGCACGAGCGTCGTCTTGCCGGACGACTCCGGCCCGAAGATCTCGATGATACGGCCGCGCGGAATGCCGCCGATGCCCAAGGCGATGTCGAGCGTCAGCGCGCCCGTTGAAATGCACGGCACCTCGTGCTTCTCCGTGCTGCCGAGCCGTGTGATGGCGCCGTCGCCGTACTCCTTTTGGATTTGCGCCAGCACATTCGCCAGCGCGGCAGGCATCTTCTTCTTATCGTCGGTGGACGGGATTTCCTTCTCTGCGGGCGGCGTCTTGGGCGGCATGGGTGCTTATCCTTTCAGCGGCGACTCGTGAATGACGTCGTAGCGGGCGCCGGACTGCGCCTCCGCGGCAGCAGCCATGAGCGAGAGGTGCTTCGCGGTCACGCTTCCGAATACTGTATTAGTAAGAGAGCGCAGGGCGGCTGTCAAGGCGCCGCCCGGCGCGGGCGAACGCACGCGTCCCAGCGTGATGTGCGGCTGAAATGGGCGGTCTTCGACCCGCCAGCCGCCGGCGCGCGCGAAATCGCGCAAGTTCCGAACGAGCGCCGACATCGCAGCAGGGACCTTCGCCACGCCGGCCCATACAACACGGGGTGCGCGGGGCGGTCCAAAGAAGCCCGCGCCCGCAACCTGGAAATCGAACGGCGGCGACCGAACCGCAATGCCTTCCAGCCCTTCGCGCAATGCGGCTACGCGATCTCCCGGCGTGTCGCCGAAGAAAATCAGGGTAAGGTGGAGGTCGGCCGGCAAGGTCCAACCGATGCGCGTTTCCGCGGCGCAGAGTCGTTCCTGCGCCTCGTGGAGCGGACCGTGCAGCGCCGCCGGCAAACGAATCGCCGCAAAGGCCCGACGCAATCCCCCGGCGGGATCCCGGCCGCCCTGCCCGCCGTCGCGCATATGAAAACCCGTCAGGCCCCGGCGACGGCCACGGCCTCGCGGGTCTGTCGGGCGATGCCGGCCCAGTCGCCGGCGGCGATCTGCTTTTTGTTGACGAACCAGGTGCCGCCGATCGCGGCTACGACCGGCAACGCCAGATAGGCGGGCATATTCGTCAGGTTGATTCCGCCCAGCGGAATGAACTTCACACCGGTATGCGCGTACGGACCGGCCAAGGCTTCCAGCATTTTGACACCGCCGGCGGCTTCCGCCGGGAAAAACTTCAGCAGGCGCAGACCGAACGCCAGCGCCCGCTCGACCTCGCTGGGCGTCAACACCCCCGGTATGAACGGCAGGTCCGCCGCGCGGGCCGCCCGGACAACGTCCTCATTCAGGCCGGGCGCTACGCCGAACACGGCGCCCACCTGCCGCGCGCGCTCGACCTGGGCCGGTTCCAAAACCGTGCCGACGCCGACCGCCATGTCGGGGAATGCCGCTCGGATGGCCGTCACGGCGTCAAAGGCCGCCTCGGTACGCAGCGTGACCTCGATCGCGTTGATGCCCCCCTCGCGCAACGCCCGGGCCAGCGGCACGGCATCCGCTGCGCGCTCGATCACGGCGACAGGCACGACGCGTTTGGCGACAATCGCATTCATGGCCGGAAAACTCCCGTTCAAGCGCCGCTCACTTCGCCGCTTTCTGTTCTGCGGCCTTCTTCGCGACCTGCTTCTTGCGCGGCTCCGGCGGCGTGTAGTTGGTCCACTCGACGATCGCCATCTCGGCGCTGTCGCCGGTCCGGCGCCCCAATTTGAGCACCCGGGTGTAGCCGCCCTTCCGGTCGGCGAACGCGGGCGCGATATCCCGGAACAGCCGCGCCACGCGTTCCGGGCGATGCAGTCGCTGAAGGGCCCGACGGCGATCGGCCAGCGTGCCGCGCTTGCCCAGGGTCACCATCCGATCCGCCCACGATCGCACCACGCGCGCCTTCGGCAGCGTCGTGCGGATCCGGCCATTTTCGATCAGGTTGCAGACGAGGCCGGCGAACAAGGCACGCAGATGGGCGGACTTCCGGCCGAGTTTGACGGTGGCGTTACGGTGTCGCATGGCTAAACCTTTCCGGCGCCGCGCGGGAGCGGCGCATTACTGCTCCGCTTCCGTGCCCTTCCGCAGCGGATTCGAGGTGATGAGATCGGCATCAAAGCTCATCCCGAGCTGGAGCCCCATGTCCGCGAGCTTCTGCTTGATCTCGTTGAGCGACTTCTTGCCGAAGTTGCGATACTTGAGCATCTCGGCCTCGGTCTTCATGGCCAACTCGCCCACGGTCGTGATATTGGCGTTGTTGAGGCAGTTGGCGGCCCGGACGGAAAGCTCGATCTCGTTGACGCTGACGGCCAGTTTCTTGCGCAGTTCCTCGCGGGCGGCATCCACCTGCTTCGCCGTCTCCTCAAACTCGACCTGCTCGCCGCTGAAGTTGACGAAGACGTCCAGGTGGTGTCGCAGAATCGCGGCGGACGTCGTCAGGGCGTCCTCGGGAGACACCCGCCCGTCGGTCCAGATTTCGACGATGAGACGGTCGTATTCGGTCAAACGGCCGACGCGTGTACTCTCGACGGAAAACTTGACCCGGCGGACCGGCGAATAGAGGCAGTCCATCGGGATAATGCCGATTTCCTGATCTTCCTTCTTGTTCCAATCCGCGGGGGCGTAACCTCGGCCAATCTTGACTTCGAGCTCCATATCCAGCTTGCCGTCGGTGTCCAGCGTGGCGATATGGAGGTCCTTGTTAAGCACCTCGACCATATTGTCGGTCTGGATGTCCCCGGCGGTGACCTGGGCCGGGCCCTTGACACGCAGCCGCAGGCGGCGCGGTTCGCGGGAGTGCAGCTTCAGCAGCACTTTCTTCAGGTTGAGAACGATGTCGGTGACATCTTCGACGACGCCGGGGAGCGCACAGAACTCGTGCATGGCCCCGGCGATCTTGACCGAAGCGATGGAGGCGCCTTCCAACGAGGAGAGCAGCACCCGGCGCAGCGAATTGCCGATGGTGCGACCATAGCCGGCCTCAAAGGGCTCGGCGATGAACTTCGCGTAATTTTCGCCGACGGCGGATTCGTCCTTGACGACCCGTTTCGGCATTTCGAAACGCGCAACACGTATGGGCATGTCCTTTTTCTCCCAAGGCCGCACGTTACGCGGCCTGTATGGCGCGGCACCGTGCTCCGCCCGGGAGCGCGGTGCCGAGGTTTATTTCGAATACAGCTCGACGACGCGCTGCTCGTTGACGATCGGCGAGATTTCCTCCCGCGTCGGCACGTGCAGCACTTCGCCACGGAAAGCGTCCTTGTTCAGCGAAAGCCACGGCGCCAGCCCGCGGGAGAGCGCGTTCTCCATGCCGGTCTTGGCGTACTCGCGGCTGGCGGCCTTGTCGCGAATCTCGACGACGGCGCCCGCCTTCAGGATCATCGAAGGGATGTCGGCTTTGTGCCCGTTGACGCGGACGTGGCCGTGCAGCACGAACTGGCGCGCCGCGCGCCGCGACGGCGCGAAACCGAGGCGATGCACGACGGTATCCAGGCGCAACTCGAGCATCTGGAGCAGCGCTTCGCCCGTGACCCCGCGCTTCCGCAACGCCCGGTTGAAGAATCCGCGGAACTGTCCTTCCTGCATCCCGTACATGCGGCGCAGGCGCTGCTTTTCCCGCAACTGCGCGCCATAATCCGACAGCTTCCGCCGGAGCTTGCCGTGCATGCCGGGCGCCGGTCGGCCCGTTTGCACCGGACACTTGGCCATGAAACAACGATCGCCCTTCAGGAAGAGCTGCATACCCTCCCGTCGGCACATCCTGCAAACCGGTCCAGTATATCTGCCCATGGAAAATCCCTTCGTTGTCCCGGCGTTACACGCGCTGCCGTTTCGGCGGACGGCACCCGTTATGCGGCACCGGCGTGACATCGCGGATGGCCGTCACGTTCATGCCGGCCGCCTGAATGGCCCGGATGGCGGACTCGCGGCCTGCGCCGGGCCCTTGCACGCGGATTTCAACCTCGCGCATGTTGGCGTTCCCGATCGCGGCGCGCGCCGCCTCTTGGGCGACCACCGTGGCCGCGTAGGCTGTACTCTTTCGCGAACCCTTGAACCCGCACCGCCCCGAACTCGACCACGACACGGTCGCGCCGCGCGGGTCGGTGATCGTCACGATCGTATTGTTGAACGTCGCGCAGATGTGGACGATGCCGGTGGGGCAGACTTTGCCCGCCCGCACGCGGGTTTTGCGGGCTTTGGGCGCTTCCGCGCCCGCCGCGTCCGCGGCCGCTCCCTCGGGGGCGGCCGACGCCGAAGCCTCGGCGGCGGACGGCGGAGGCGCCCCGGCCGGGGCTGCCTCGGGGACTGGATTCTTCTCTTCGTTATCGGCCATACACTCGCACCTTCATGTCGGGATTGCGTTAAACGTCATTCTTCCTTTTTCACAGCGGCCCGGGCTTCCTTGCCGCGCACGGCGCCCACGGTCTTGCGCGGACCCTTGCGCGTGCGCGCGTTCGTCTTCGTCCGCTGCCCGCGCACGGGCAGGCCGCGGCGATGCCGCGTTCCGCGGTAAGACCCGATGGCGATGAGCCGCCGGATATTCTGGGAAATCTCGCGCCGCAGATCGCCCTCGATCCGGTAATCGCTCTGTAGGATCGCCGCGATCTTGGTGATCTCCTCGTCCTTGAGATCGGCCGCCTTGCGGGCCGGATCAATGCCGGCCTTCGCCACAATTTCCCGCGCGCGGCTCGGGCCAATTCCATAGATGTAGCGCAGCGAATATTCGATGCGCTTGTTGCCGGGTATTTCAATGCCGAGCACTCTGGGCATAATCGTCTGCTCTCCTTATCCCTGCCGCTGCTTGTGGCGCGGGTTCGTGCAGATCACGCGCACGACCCCTTTGCGCCGGAGCACTTTGCACCGCTCGCAAATTCTTCTGACCGAACTTCTAACCTTCATGACTGCAGATCTCCTGACGCCGGACCCAGAATCCGTCCCTTCGACATATCGAAGGGCGACAGCTCCACGAGCACCCGGTCGTTCACCGCCCAGGCGACTTGACGCCCCTCGGCGCCCGCCACGAACGCGACCAGGCCATGGCCGTTACGGAGCTGGGCGCGAAAAGCTCGTTCAGATAGCACATCCGTGACCTTCGCGTCCAGTACGATTTTCTCGTCTTCGCTCATTCGCCGGGGCGGGTCAGTATTTCGGGGCCATCTTCCCCGACCGCAACCGTGTGCTCCACATGCACCGACGGCAGGCCATCGGCCGTGACCACGGTCCACCGGTCTTCCTTCACCCGAACCTTCCAGTCGCCCATCGTCAACATCGGCTCGATCGCCAGCGTCATGCCCGCCGCCAGCCGAGGCCCGCGCCCTGGCGCTCCAAAATTCGGAATCTGCGGCTCTTCGTGCATCCGCCGCCCGATGCCGTGGCCGACAAAATCCCGGACGACGCCGAAACCGGCGGCCGTCGCGACGCTTTCCACCGCATGCGAAATATCCGTCAGCCGCCGGCCGGCCCGCGCCTGCGCTATCCCCGCCGCCAGGGCCGCTTCCGCCACCGCCAGCAGGCGCATCGCCCGCGGGTCGGAGACCCCCACCGCCACCGTCGTGGCCGTGTCGCCGACGAAACCCTCGTGTACGACCCCCACGTCTAGACTCACCAAGTCGCCGATCCGGACGACCCGCGGACCGGGTATGCCGTGGACGACTTCCTCGTTCAACGACACGCAGATATGCCCCGGAAAACCGCGGTACCCCAGAAACGCGCTGCGCGCATTTCGCCGCGCCATCTCTTCCGACGCCAGCGTATCGAGTTCCGCCGTCGACACGCCCGGGCGCACATACCCGACCAGCACCCGGAGCACTTCCGCCGCGATCCGGTTGCTGGCCCGCATCCGCTCCAGCTCGGCCGGGGTCTTGATCGGAATCATGCGTCAGAGCGCTGCGAGACGATCGCGGATTTGGCGGACCGTCGCCTCCGGCGCGCCCCCCGCTTCAATGTCAAACAACACACCCCGCCCGCGGTAGTACGCAATCAGGCTCTCGGTCTGACGGCGGTACACCACCAAACGGTTCCGGACCGTCGCCTCGTTGTCGTCCGGGCGCTGGTAGACTTCTCCGCCGCACCGGTCGCAGACGCCCGGTTGCCGCGTCGGGATGTTCACCACATGATAGACCGCCCCGCAGGCGCGGCAGACCCGGCGGCCGGAAAGCCGCGAGACCAGCACATCTTCCGGGACGTTCAACAGCAGAACGGCGTTGACGCGAGACTGGAACTCGCGGAGCACGGCATCCAGGCGCTGCGCCTGCTCGATCGTGCGCGGGAAGCCGTCGAACAAGTAGTCCACGCGACCGCCATCGCGTTCGATGCGCTCCCGCACGATGCCCAAAATCACGTCGTCGGGAACGAGCTCCCCTTTTTCCATGTAGCTTTTGGCCTGCAATCCCACCGGTCGGCCTTCCTTCACCGCCTCGCGCAGCATATCGCCGGTGGACACATGAACGAGGCGCTCACTTTTCAGCAGGCCCGCCGCCACGGTGCCTTTGCCCGCGCCGGGCGCGCCCAACAGGATGATCGCTTTCATCGGGGTGTCGCATGCGGCCGCCGCCTCAACGGCGGGAACGCAACTTACCTTTCTTGAGGAAACCGTCGTAATGGCGCATCAACAGGTGCGATTCGACCTGCCGCATCGTGTCCAGCATGACGCCGACGACGA
>CAYLTB010000024.1:0-27689 GCA_964386675.1 uncultured Verrucomicrobiota bacterium | reverse complement strand
CAGGGCCGAGTCGAGTCCCTCCGGATTGTAGTTGCGGAAGACAAATCCATTGCGTTCATCGAACGGCCGCGGATCATAATCGGCATCGAATACCGTGTCCGCCAGGCCGCCGGTCTCCCGTACGATCGGCGGCGTGCCGTACTTCATCGCGATCATCTGCGTCAGGCCGCACGGCTCGAAGAGGCTCGGCACGAGCAACAGATCCGCGCCCGCGTAGATCCGGTGGGCCAGATCCTCGTCGTAGCGCAGTTCGAGGTGCGCATCGGGATCGTCGTTGACCTCGCGCTTCAACTGCTCGAACTCGCGCTGGATCGCCGGGTCCGGGCTGGAGCCGAGCAGTACGAACTGCGCGCCGCTGCCGATGCAGCGGAAGAGCGCGTGGCGCAACAGCGGCAGGCCTTTCTGCGGGTCGAGCCGCCCGATGAAGGCGACGATCGGGCGGAACGCATCGCGCAGCCAGAGCCGCTCGCGAAGCGCCCGCTTGCAGTCGTACTTGCCGGCCAGCGTGTCCGGCCCGTAGCGGACCGGCAGGTGCGGGTCCGTCTCCGGATTCCACACGTCGTAATCCACGCCATTGAGCACGCCGCCGAACTTGTCCCGGTGCACGTAGAGCACGTGGCCGAGGCCAAAGCCCTGATCGGTGTGGCGAATCTCGTGCGCGTAGCGCGGCGAGACGGTGGTGACGAAGTTCGAATAGACAATGCCGCCCTTCATCAGGTTGATCGCCCCCCGGTGATACGGATCGCCGAGGCGGTCGGAATGCAGAAAATGCTCGGGCCGGTGCAGGCCGGCCGCGTGCAGCACGTGCGGCCCGGTCAGCCCCTGGTGCTTCACGTTGTGGAGCGTGTAGCAGACTCGGCAGTGCCCGAGGCCGGCGGCGGCGAACATCTCGTAGAGCAGCACCGGCGCCAGCCCCGTCTGCCAGTCGTGGCAATGGAGGATCTCCGGCCGCTTGTTGCTCCGGAGCAGGAACTCCAGCGCGGCCTTGCAGAAGAAGGCAAAGCGCAGGTCGTCGTCGTGCGCGCCGTAGAAACAGCCCCGGTTGAAAAAAA
Organism: uncultured Verrucomicrobiota bacterium; assembly: GCA_964386675.1. GTDB lineage: Bacteria > Verrucomicrobiota > Kiritimatiellia > PWTM01 > PWTM01 > CALGXT01. Next base: position 26,637 of record CAYLTB010000024.1, on the reverse strand, counting down.
GCTCCCGCGAGTGCGGGTCAATGAAGAAGCACTTGCGCCCCTCGGCGAAGCCGAACTGCACGGAACAATGCACGGCGCCGCCGCCCCACGGCACGATCAAGTCGCGCCAGACTTCCTGCAGCGCATAGACCCGGTCGTAGCGCGCCACATCGTACTTCGGCAGCACGATCTCGACGGCGTGCCCGCGGATTTCCAGCTCGCGGCTCAGTCCGAAGACGACGTCCGCCAGCCCGCCGACCTTGGCGACGGGCGCGCATTCGCTGGCCAGTTGTATGATGAACATAGGGCACCTGCGGCGACCGACCGGCGCGGCCGCGCGACGTCACGTCCACACCGACAGGTCCAGTTCCGGGAACACGGCGTCCAACAGCTCGATGGCGCGCAGGCGACGCTCGTCCACGGCGCCCGCGCGCAGTGCCGTCGCCAGATAATGAAACCGGGCCAAGTGGTCGCGCAACGTCTTTTTGGCGAACTCGGGCGCGGCGCCGGTGTGGATGAGGAACGGCCAGTCCGACGCTTGCGCAAGCATCAGACTGCGGGCCGCCTGCCGGGCCGCACGTGCGGGCAGCGCGTGGAGAGGCAAATCGCGGAAGTCCCGCGCCAGCGCCGTCAGGGTCTCCGCCGCCGCGCGCACGCGCGGCTGGAGATAGTCGGCGCCGCCCTCCATCCAGACCGCGTGCGCGCCCCCGCGCCCCCAGCTCGACTCGGCCGGGACGGCGCATTGGAGCCGGGGATGGCGCTCGAGGTAATCGCCCGGCGTCGCCAGCTCGAGCGACGACGTGTCCGCCAGCCGTCGGATCACGCCTTCCAGCCAGCGCGGCCCCTCGAACCACCAGTGCCCGAACAGTTCGGCGTCGAACGGCGCGACGATGATCGGGGGGATCTCCAACGCCGGAACCCGCCGCTCCAGCTGGGCGATGCGTTTACGGACGAAGTCCTCCGCGTGTTCCGCCGCGCGCGCGGCGGCCTCCGCGGGACGGTAGGGCTGCTTGGGCCCGCCCCGGCGGTCGGTGACGCGGTAGTACCGCAATCCGATCGGCGCCGGACCGATCGCGCCCGGCAGCCACTCCGCCAGCAGCGCCGGCTCGATTTCATGCCCGGCGTCCGCATGGAAATCGCGATAGACCGGATCGCCCGGATAGCCTTCCTCCGCACTCCAGACTTGTTGCGAACACTCCGGGTCGCGCGCAAACGCCGCGACGCCGTTGGGACAGGCGATCGGCGCATGAACGCCGCCGCGCGGACGCGAGCTGGCGCGGAGCACGCCATGGCTTTCGACAATGAAATACCGCAGCCCGCGCGCGGCCAGTTCGCATTCGAGGCCGGGATAGAATCCGCACTCCGGCAGCCACGCGCCGCGCGGCACCGCGCCCCACACCAGCCGCGCCTCCGCCGCGCCGACGGCGAGTTGGGCCCGGACGGTGGGCGCATGTGCTTTCCAGAGCGGCAGGTACGCGTGCGTCGCCGCGCCGGCCAGCGGCTCGAGGACGCCGGCCTCGGCGTACTCCCGGAACACCCGCGCCACGCGCCGGCGGCAGCGGGTCTCGAATGCCCGGGCGGCTCCGCGGTAGAAATCGCGGTAGCCCACCGCCAGCGGATGAAACCGCGCGTCGTTGTGCAAGCGGCGGATCTCGCGCTCCGCGATCTCGATCATCCGCGCCGTGTGCTCCATGTGGCGTCGTTGCAGCAGGTCGTCCTCCAGCATCGCGACGAGCGTCGGCGAAAGCGAAAACGCCAGGCGAAACGGGACCCCGTCGTTCAACAGCCGGTCAAAGACCTCGATCAGCGGAAGGTAGCACTCGTTGATCGCCTCGAAGAGCCAGCGCTCCTCGAAAAACTGCGGGTGTTCGGGATGCCGGACATACGGCAGATGCGCATGCAGGATGAGGCTGATATATCCTAGGGCCATGGCGCCACAGATCCCGGCGGCGCGGCGAAGTCCGGCGCGCCGCTGCCGTGGGCCAGCGGCACGCAGACGAGGGACGCCGGCGCAATCCCGACGCCGGCGCCGGGCGGCGCCGGGTATTCCACGAAACAAGGCTTCGGCACAGCGACGAATGCCGCGTCGAAAACCGACCGTCGTCCCAGATCAAGAATGAGCAGATCGTCGCGCGGCGACGGCGCCGCAGGGGGAGTGGCGACGGTGATGTCGCCCGCCAGCGGATGGATCGCGCCGTCCGGCCGCAGCAGGCCGAACTCCACGCGGTAGGTCGCGCCGCCGCGCCGAAAGGCGAAGGTGCGCTCGCCGGCGGCGGCCGGGAGGAAGACGTCGTAGGGCGGCGCCCCGTTTCCGCCGTGGTGGAAGCGCAGCGCCAGCGGAGCCGGCGGCGTCCCGCCCCCCAGTGCGGCCTGCGCGGCCGCGAGACGGTCCGCCGGCGCGTTCCAGCGCGCGCGCAACCGATACGGATCCAGCGCCCCGACCTCAAATTCCACGGTCTCCTCCGCCGCCGTCGCGGCGTCAAACTCGCCGGCCAACTGGTCGGAGATCATCCGCAGGTCTTCCGCGGTAAGCGTCGAAGGGTCGTCCGCATCAAGAGGGGGTGTGGGCGCCATGGCCGTCGAGCATAGCCGGTCGCGCCGCGGAATCAAGTCGGAGCGCATTCGGCCATGGATCGAGGGCCGGCGGTCGGCCGAGGGTTTCGCCGACCCGCCGCGCCGCGAATCGTCCGTTATCGCGCCGTAAAGCGCGCCGCCGACTCGGCGCTCTCGCGGTAGCCGATGCGGATAGCTTTCGCCCGCAGGTCGAGGGTCCGGCCCGGCGGAATGCGGATCGGACCCGTGTAGAGCCGCCAGGCGGCGCGCGGTTCCGCGGCGTCGCGCCAGCCGATCGAGGCGCCCTGCGTGGCACAGTGCAGTTGCACGAGCACGGGACCGTCGAACGCACCGGCGACGGCCGGTTCGCCTGCCAGCGCGCCCTCGGCGATCGGGATGAAAATCGGCGCCGCGGTGGCCGGCGGTCGCCCGTCCGGATACCAGCGGCGCACCATCTCCCATTCGGGCCAATCGCCGTAGTAATCATAATCGCGGCGCCATGCATCGAGCACGCGCCCCAACCGTGCCAGATCGTCCGCATACCGCGGATCGCCGGCCACGTTGCGCAGTTCCTGCGGATCGGCCTCCAGGTCGTACAGGCATTCGGGATCACGGCGCTCGCCGAGTGTCTGCTCAAGGCCGACGGTCTCGCCGCGCAGCGCCGCGCGCCAGATCTCGCGCTGGACGGGATGGCGGTACTGGTAGGGAATCCAGAGTTGCAGCGGCTGGTTCGGGTAGTAGTGCCGCAGGTACTTGAAGCGACGGTCGCGCACCGCGCGGACCATGTCGTAGGCCTCGTCGTAGCGATCGCGCGTCGCGAAAACGTATTCGCGCTCCGGCCCATCGAGGAACGACACGCCCTGCAGATGCGCCGGCGCGGGCACGCCGGCGATTGCCAGCATCGTCGGCGCCAGGTCAATCAGGCTGACCAGCCGGCCGGACGCCGTCCCGGCCGGCACGCGTCCCGGCCAGCGCAGCATCAGCGGAATCCGGATGCCGCTGTCGTAGGGCCAGCGTTTCGCGCGCGGCAGCCCTTCGCCGTGGTCGCTCCAGACAACGATGACCGTGTCGGCGAGCCGTCCGTCCTCCTCGAGCTCGCGCAGCCGGTCGCCGAGCAGCCGGTCGGATCGCGCGATATTATCGTACTGGCGCGCGATGGCGCGGCGCGTCTCCAGCGTGTCCGGCAGCCACAGCGGCACGGCGACGGCCGCCGGATCGGTTGCCGTGGGCGGCGCGGCCGAACCGTCATGGCGCTCGGACCACTGCCCGCTCTCGTGCGTTCCGGTCGGATTGAACACGGCGAAGAACGGCTGACCGGGCGCGCGACGGCGCCAATGCGCTTCCGGCCCCTGCTCGTCCCACGCGGTGAAGGGCGGCTGGAACTGGTAGTCGGTCTTGACGTTGTTCGTGCAGTAGTAGCCGGCGGCCCGCAGGTACTCTGTGAAGCACTTGACGTAGGGCGGCGGGCAACACTCGTAGGGGGTCGGCAGCTCCGGCGTCGCCGGACAGGTATGCGTCGTGCGCTGGTGATGAGCGCCGATGAACGGGGCGTACATCCCCGTAATGATCGTCGCGCGGCTGGGCGCGCAGACGCCGGCCACGCTGAACGCGCGGTCATAGCGGCAGCCCTCGGCGGCGACGCGGTCTAGATTCGGCGTGCGGGCCAGCGGGTCGCCGTAGCACCCGAACCGCGGCGAGGTGTCTTCCAGCGAGAACCAGAGAATGTTGGGCCGTTTCACGGCGCGGCGAGGCGCCAATCCCGCATCTTCGCGACGAACTGCGGGAAGGCCTGCTCCGGCGCCGGGAGCGCCGGCCGCCAGCGTTTTTCCCACTCCAGGACGGCGTAGCCGCGATAGCCGCCCTGCACGAGCAGTTCCAGCATCCGGCGCACCGGCACTTCGCCTTCGCCGAGGAAGCGATAGTCGTGTTTCCCGGGCCCGATCTCAACCGCGTCCTTGACGTGCGTGCTGACGACGTACGGGGCGAGCAGCGCGTGCGTGGTCTCCGGTGACTCGCGCTTCTCGAAGTATGGGTTGCAGAGGTCCCAGAGAACGCGCACGCGCGGGTGGTTCACCTCGCGCATCAGCCGTGCGAAGAGGGCGGAGTCCGTCCACGCGTCGTGCGTCTCCAGCGCGGCGAGGACGCCGAACTGCTCCGCGGCGTCGCCCAGCGCGCGCAGGTTCGACACCAGGTGCGGCCAGATGCTCTCCATCGTGTGCTCCTTCGGAATCGCACCGCCGAAGACCCGCACGACGCCCGCTCCGAAGGCCTGCGCCAGCTCCATGTTCCGCCGCGCCTCGTCGAACTGTTTCGCCCACTCTGCCGGATCGGCGACCGCGCAACGCGTCGAGGCCGCAAAACCGGAGATGGCGACGCCGGCATCCTCCAACAACCGACGCGTTTCGGCGAGGCCCGTGGTAAACTCCGGCAGTCCCGTGACGTCCACGGCCTTCAGCAATCCGCGGAAGTCCACCGCGTGATAGCCCATCCGCGCGGCGTTCTCCGCGATCTCGCGCAAGGTCCAGTCCGGGCAGCCGAGGGTCGAAAAGCTCAATTTCAGCATGGCGTTCGTCTCCGGGATCGGAATCTTCAACCGACAGCATGGGCTCTTTCGCTCCGCGTGTCCAGCCGGTTGCGCCGCTTTTCCGCTTGGTCCTCCCGCCGGCCTGCCGCATGATGCCGCGCATGGACGCCCCTCGCCATGCGCCGCGCGGCGCGGGATCGGCCGGGTTGGCGCTGGCGCTGCTGGCCGTTGCGGCCGCTAGCCGCGGCGCGCCGCCCTATTCTTGGGCGCAGCCCCACGCGCGCGTGATGGAAACCGGCGACCTCGAGTGGGCGCCGGAGCCTTTCAAATTCGAGACCGGGGCGGAGGTCCGATATATTGACTTTGAAGGGGGCGATGACGCGCGCGACGGGCGTTCGCCCGCGACCGCCTGGCGGCATCATCCCTGGGATCCCCAGGCGCGCGGTTTTGCCACGCGCGAACGCGGCATCCGTACCTACATCTTCAAACGCGGCGTCATTTATCGCGGCGCACTGACGGCCGCCGAGTCCGGCGCGCCGGGCGATCCGATCCGACTGACCTCCGATCCGGCGTGGGGCGCGGGCGAGGCGGCCATCCATGGCTCGGTTGCGCTGCGCGGCGGCTGGCAACGCGGCGCTCCGCATCCCGACATCCCCGAACCCGACCGGGTCTGGTGGCGCGATCTGGACTTCCTGCCGAGGAATGCGTGGTGGATCGAACCGGACGGTTCCATTCGCCGATTGCCCCTGGCGCGGGACCCGAACTGGACGGTCACAGATCCGGACGACGTGAAGCGCGAGTGGCGGGTATGGAATTATCCGACCGGACCCGGCTTCGGAGTCTATACGAAGGCCCGCGACGGCCGGCAACTCTATCTCGGCATTGACACCGTCAACCTCACGCGCCCGCGCGAATTCTATGAAGGCGCGATCGTATGGACCGAGTACGGCTGGGTGCAGAGCACGCCATATCCCGCGCGCGTCGAGGTCGTGGACCTCGATCGGCGCGGCCTCGGTTTCGGCGGACAGTACGGCGGGGCGGGGCATTACGTGCTCACGCGCGGGTGCCGATACTTTCTCGAGGACAAACCCCACTATCTCGATGATCCGTCGGGCGAATTCTGGTTCGAGCGCCGCGGCGAGGGCGGACGCTTCTGCCTGCGGCCGCCGGGGGGGCGCGACCCCAACACGGCCGTTGTGGAGGCCGCGCGGCACGGCGTGCTGCTCGACAGCGCCGGCATGAGCCACGTCGCGGTCTCCGGCCTGACGTTCCGCTTCACGAACTTTCCGTGGGATATCGCCGCGCTGGCCTACCGCGGCTCCGGCCGTCATCTGGTCCCGCGGGAGGAATTGAACCCGGCCGCCGTCCGGCTGCTGGGCGGGGGATCGGACCTGCAGGTGACGCACTGCCGTTTCGAGCACCTCTACCAGGCGGTCTATATGCGCCCGCCGGAACTCGGACAGGAGATAGACCGCGTCGTCGTTGCCGACAATGACATCCGCTTCACCGACGGCGGCGGCATCTGCCTGACCGAGGGCGCGAGCTTCGCGGACGTGGATTTGCGCGCCGGGCGGCTGCTCGACGTGCGGGTGCTGCGCAACCGGCTGCACGAGGTGGGGCGCCGTCCGAGCCGCTACGGGCAGGGCGTGGCGATTGACGTGGTCAACGGCCGCCTCGTGGAAATCGCCGGCAACGTCGTCACGCGCGCGTGGGGGCTTGGGATCAACGCCTTTGGCGGCAAGCGCAGCGGCGCGGCGTGGGACGTTCCGCTCTCGCGCGTGCTCATTCACCACAACAAGGTCGAGGACCCGCTCCTCAACAACAACGACTTCGGCGGCATCGAAACGTGGCAGGGCGGGCCGTTCTACGTCTTCAACAACGTCGTCGGCAATCCCGGCGGTTTCCGGAACTTCCAGGCTGCGTTGAATCCGAAACGCGTCGTCTATCACCGTTTCGGTTTTGCGTATTACCTCGACGGCGCGTTCAAAAACTACCATTTCAACAACATTGGCTGGGGCAGATCGTCCGACCCGGCCTCTCCGCGCGGAAACCGCGCCGCCCTCCAGGAGATCCACAGCTTTCAGAACACCTTTTTCAACAACACGTTCTACAACTTCGTCAAGGGTTCGCGCCGCCAGGCCCCGCAGGGCGGGCGCAACAAATATCTCGGCAATGTTTGGGATATGATCGGCGACTGGGTCTTCCGCCACGCCGATCCCGCGCGCACGGCGGCGGCGGGCAACGAAGCCGACGCCGGTCCGCCGGTGTCGCGGTACGCCCTTGAGACGAACGCGTACGCAAGCAACGTCTTCCACGCGGTCGCGCGCTTCGGCGTATTCAAGCCGTCGGGACAGTGGCACGAGTCGTTTGAGGAGGCGCAAGCGGCGCTGCGCGAAGGGCGGGCGATCGAATCGGAAATGGGCATCATCGCGGACCGTCCGCCGCTGCGCGACGCTGCCGCTCACGATTTCCGACCGGTTCCGGGCGGCGCCGGCGCCGGACGCGGCGTGCGCGTTTTCGTACCCTGGGCACTGGCCCGGGTCGTCGGCGAATGGAATTTCTATCCCGCCGGCGACGATCCGACTCGCCTGCTGGATGAACACTGGTATCAACAGTCCTTCTACACGGACCGTGCGCGCTACGCGGACCTGCCGCGGTTCGACCTGCGCGGAATCAACATAGGACGCGGCGACTTCGGCGAGGGGCCGCTGGAAAACTGGACCCGCGGCGCGCTGCGGCTGAATGGGCGCGACCAGTACGCCGTCGCGCCGAATGCGGCGATGAACGGGCCGCTCGAATATGCCGTTGCCTATCGGCGCGCGAGCGGGGATTTCGATCGCGAGCTTCGGGTCGCCGCCGGCGAGGATTTCGCCAGCCCGCAGGTCCATCGCAGCAGCTTTTTACTCGAACTGTATTTCCGCACAGAACCGGGCGCGGCCCATGCCGCACTGGTCGAGAAGCGCGACGCCGCGGCCGGCTATGCGCTGGCGCTGGACGGCTCGGGGCGCTTGGAGTTCTCCGTGCAGGGCGGGGGAACCGTCGCGGCGGTCGTCGCGCCCGCATCGGCCAACGACGGGCAGTGGCGACACGTCGTCGCCGAATGCGACCGCGCCGCCCGCACCCTGACACTCTACGTGGACGGCGCCGTCGCGGCGCGCGCGCCGGGCCCCGGCACAAATGTGTCGCTGGCGAACAGCGGCGACTTGCATGTCGGCGGCACGCCGCAAGGCCGCTGCCTTGCCGGCACACTCGAGTTTCTACGCATCGCGCTCGGCTCGCTGGCGAACGCACGGACCACCATCGAGGAACTGCGCGCATGGCAGTTCGATGGGCCGCACCTCCGCGACTTTGCCGGGCGCCGTCCCGCCGGCGCGCGCGACGCCGGCGCGCTACACGGAGGGCCGTTCGAGGAGTGAGACGCCCTGGCGCCGCCACGGCCGTTGGGGCTGGCCTGTCCCGATGCGGCTGAAGAACAGGGATAGCGTTTCTTCCGGCGATTTGTTATTATAGCGCACAGGATCAATGGTCCCGCCGAAAGGCATAAAAAGACATGAAACCGCAACAAAAAAGAGTTCGGAAACCCGCGGCGTCAGCGTTCACGTTGATCGAGCTGCTGGTTGTGGTCGTCATCATCGCCGTCCTATTGACGCTGCTGCTGCCGGTGCTGGGCCGGGTTCGGGAGTCCTTGCGAACGCTGAACTGCGCCTCCAATATGCGGATCATCGGACATTCGATGTTCACGTTTGCACTCGACCAGGGCAATCGCCTGCCCGGCAGCGGACAATTGCACGATCCGCAGACCGGCTGGTCGTCCAGCGTTTCCTGGGTGAACCAGCTCAACGAACTGAAATACACCCCGGCGCCGATCCAGCGCATGGGACCGCGGCCCAACAAGGGCCAGATCTACTGTCCGTCCATGAACTCGCCCGGCGGATATCCCCGGGCCTACCGAATGAATCTCTATATGGCGGGCGGCCAGACGAGCGATACGTACCCGGCGGGGCCGTACGGCAAGGAAGTGGACGTCTACTGGTATCCCAGCAGCAAGGTGCTCAAGATGCGCATCGGCGCGCCCATTTCCATGGCGACGCGTCCGAACGTCATGTTTCTCGTTTCCGAAAACGAGCGAACCAACGACTACGCCGACGGCAACGCTGCCGCGCCCGGCTACCCGAGCATTCCCCACAACAACCCGGAGTCAGTCCCCTGGGCGCACGCGCCCGACAACACGTGGGCCTTCCGACACAGCGGCGGCGTGAACGCCACTGGCTATGACGATCCTTCCTGGCAGTCCTGGACCGCCAACTTCCTGTTCGTGGACGGTCACATCGAGCGGCTGGGCCCCCGGGATGAAATCCGAACGGCGCGCCGCAATCGGTTCTAGTCGGCGGAGCGCCGGGGCACCCTATGGAACCAACGCTTGAGCCGAACGGCGCGCGGGGCTAGGCTGCACGGCATGAATATCCCCATCGTCGTGGCCATGGCGGTCACGGGCTTCGCGATGACCGGCCTTGGCGGGCAGACGGGCGATTCCGCAATGCCGTCTTTCATCGAGCGCCTGGTCGCCGCTTCGGAGCCCATTCGTTCGCTGCGGTGCGAGGCCCGGCGCGAAACGGAAGTCAACGGCGCCCGCGCCGCCCTCCTGAGCCGCGTATGGTTTCAACGGCCGGATCGGCTTCACGTTGAATCCGCCGCCCCCGTGCCGCGTCGCATCGTCGTGGACGGCGTCGCCATTTACAAGTGGGTGGAGGGGCATCCCGACGGACTCCGGCTGCCGCTGAAGGAGGCGCCGGAGTCGGAGCTTATCCAGGTCCGGCGTGTCCCCGGCACGGCGGAGGAGCAACTGCTGCGGCTGCGTGGACTGCCGGAAATCGAACTGCCGCCGACCGCGGAATTCCCCGTACGGCGCGCTTTCCATCCCCCAGCGCCCCATCCCTACACGATCGTTTCGCTGGACGTTGAGGGGCGCGTCGCCCGGGTGGAATATTTCGAGGACGAGCGCGCGGACCGACCCGCGCTGACCACCGACTACAGCGGCTGGCAGCGGACGCCGGAAGGGGTCTGGCTGGCCGCCGTCCAGCGCACCACGGCGCGCGGCCGAGACGGAGAAACGGTCGTCGAAACGCTCCGGCTCAGCGGCTTTGCCGTGAACACCGAGATCGAACCGGAGCGCTTCGATCCGACCCGCTGGGCCAAGGGTGTTCGTTTTCACAGCCTGGAAGAGTTGACCGGGAAGCTGACCGGCGAAAAAAAATAGACAGCGCCCGATGATCGGGTACAGTATTCGAGTTACTGCCGGCCAGCGCCGGCAGTTCCCGACGCCGTCGGGATCGTTCGAGAGGAAGGAGATGGGAGAGCACATATGAAGAAGATCGCGGTATTGATGGCGGTCGTCATGTCGCTGACCTTCGCCGCTTCCGCGGCTCGGGCAGCGAATCCGGATGCAGGCGGAATCAAGGGATTCCTGGTCGGTTGCTGCTTTGGCATGCGCACGAGCGCCGACTACAACGAAAACGGCACCGGCGGGCGGGACTTCCTGACGTGGTTCCTCACGGGCTGTCTCGGCGGGCGCACGCAGATGGATTACGAGAAGGGCAAAAGCGTCTATTGGCGCGAAATTGCCCGCATCGTGCCGTACATCGGCGTGATCTTCCAGATCTGGGACGGCGTGGAAGGCGCACAGGGCCAGACCCGGACCAACTATCGCCAGTCGCTGGGCGCATCGTATTTCTAAGCGCTCCGGCCTTCGCAGAAAGAGCTGACGAAACCCGCGCGCCGGGCGGCTCGCGGGTTTTGTTTCTTGCGGGCAGGGGGTGCAAAAGGTCGCAACATGAAGCGATGGGGACTTCGACGCGCGTTGTGTTTGGCGGGGCTCGCGGCGGCCGGCGCAGGCTGTTCCGCGTTGCAGGGCAGCCGCATGGCGGTGCGCATTGAAGCGTCCGAGCCGCAGGCCGAGATCACGGCCAACGGCGAGGCGCTGGGGCCTTCGCCGGTCCGTGCGTTCGTGGCGCGCAACCAGCCGCTCCTCGTGACGGCCCGCAAGGAAGGCTTCGAAACGGCCGTCGTTCGCGTGCCGTATCGCCTGAGCAACACCGGTTTTGCCGACGCGGTCGGCGCGTTCATCTGCCTTTTCCCGGGCTTGGGATTACTGACCCCCGGCGCATGGGTGCTGGAACAGGAGTACATATTCGTGCCGATGACGCGCGCGACCCCAGCGCCTCGGGACCCGACGACGCCATCGCCCCCGGCGCCCGCTCCGGAAACCGCGCCGACGCCGTGAAACCGGCCCGCTGCGCCCTCGCTGCTCTGCTCCTGTGCATCGGCGCGGCGCGCACGGTCCCGGCCAGCGGCGTCCCGTCGGAAGCCGAGGCCGCCGCGCTGGCGAAGGCGCTGGCGGAGGAAGGCGACACACGCGCTGCGCAAGTCGAGCGGCGCAGGGCCGCCCTGCTCGCCGGCGACCGCGGCGGCGCGCGTGAAGGGCCGCCGGCCTCCGCGGCGCTGCGGCCCTGGCCGATCGGCGCGCTGCCCGTGCGGCTGATGGTCGGTTTCTATCGGACCTTTATCGGCCCCGCGCTGGGCCACCGCTGCATTCTGGAACCCAGTTGCTCCCAGTACAGCCTGCAGGCGGCGCAGGAACGCGGCTGGCTGGGGTTGCCGATGACGGCGGATCGTCTGATCCGGGAACCGTCGGTCGTCGCCGCGCGCGAACGGCTCGTGACGGACGCGCAGGGGAGTGTCCGCATTGCCGACCCGGTTTCCGATCACGTGGGCGCGCGGCGGCGCCGCGCGGAAACGGCAGGAAAGGAGAGGTGCGAACATGCGCAGCATTGATCGCAGGTGGGGGGCTTGGGCGCTGCTGGCGGCCGCGCTGGCGGCGGGGGGCGCGCGCGCGGAACGGGAAACCGGCCTGACGCTCGCCCGCGAGCTGTCCGAGATGGAGATGCACGCCGAGTCCGCCCTGGAGTACCGGCGGCTGGCGATTGCCGAGCAGACCCCCGCGCACCGCGGCGCGTTCTATTGGATGGCCGCCTACGAGTACGCGCGCGCCGACCGGCGCCCGCAGGCGGACCGCATGCTGACGCTGGCCGAGGACGCCCATCCCGCGCTGGACACGGAAATCAAACTGCTGCGCGCCGAAAACGAGCGGGCGCGCTTCCGGCCGCGCGAGGCGGCGTTCTATCTGGAGAGTGTTGCGCAGGCCGCGCCCGGGACGCCGGCACAGTCGTTCGCCGCCCGCCGGCTGGCCGTGCTGCGGCTGGAAATGGGCGATATCGAGGGCGCGCGCGCCGCGCTGCGGCTGGCGCCGGAGCCGCCGCAGGCGGGGTTGGCCGCCCTCGACGAGTTCGAGCGCGGACGCGACAAGAACTACGTCGTCGGCGGACTGCTCGGTCTGGTGCCGGGATTGGGGTACGCCTACTCCGGCGAATACGCGAATGCGCTGCGGTCGCTGATCCTGAATGCGCTGTGCATCTGGGGCATCGTCGAGTTCGCCGAGCGGGAGCAGTGGGCCGGCGTTGCGGTGGTGGGTTTCGCCGGCATCACGTTCTATTCCGGCAGCATCTACGGCGGGGTGGATTCCGCCTTCCGCTACAACCGGCGGCGCCTGCAACGGGCCACGCTCGCCATCGAGGGCCAGGCCCGCTTCGAGCCGGAGCCGTCGTTGCTGCCGACGCTTGCCCTGCGGTTCAGTTTTTAGGCGCGTCCGGCGCCGGCACGATCTCGATCTGCGCCGGGTCCTCGACGACGATCTGCGGCTTGCCGCGGTATTCTTCGACCTTCCCCCGCACGCGAACGAACTTTCCATCGAAAAGCTTTTCCGGCGGTGTCCCGCCGAATTTCTCACGATCCTTGCCGAAGATCACGACCGTGAACGCGTGGTTCGGAAACGCCTCGCCGAAGTTGAGGAACACCGGCTTGCGCTCGCTCTGTTCCAGAAACCGGATGCCGGTGACCTGTCCCTCGACGACGACGGTCTTGCCGATGCCGGCTTTCGCCTTTTCCACCGGCAGAATTTCCTCGATCGCCGGCTTCGCCGTCTCTGAAGCCGCCGGGGGCGCGTCCGCCGCCCGCAATCCGTCCGCCGCCAACACCAGCACCGCCAGCAGAACCCCCCACCGCAGTTTCATCGCCGGATCCTTTCCTGCCCGCAGTCCGCGGGATTGCCGACGAGACTACTCTAGCGCGGCCCGGAAATCCATAAAGACCTGCCGGCGCCGGAGGGGCGCTCCCGAGGGCGGGCGCCCGTTGTTCCCCCGGACGCGGTCGGCAGCTTGCCGCCGCGTTGGAAACCGGTTATACGTCCGGCCGACCTCAATGGAGTTCCGCCGATGATTCGATCGTTCGTGTTCCGCAACGGGAAACGGCTGGAACAGGACGTTACGGAAGACACCCTGCGGCTGCTGCTGTACGAGGAGGACGTACACCTGTGGGTGGACTTGGAGGCGCCGACCGAAGAGGAAAGCCGCCGGATCCTCGAGGGCGTGTTCCAGTTCCACCCGCTGGCCATCGAGGATTGCCTCGCGGTCACCGAACTGCCCAAAGCCGACGAATACGAGAACTGCCTTTTCCTGGTGATCCATGCCGTGGATTACACCAGCCACGAGTTCAAAACCACGGAGATGGACTTCTTCATCGGGCGCAACTTCCTCGTGACCTTCCACCGCGACCCGCTGCGCAGCGTGCAGAGTACGCTCCACCGCATCGCCACGAACTCCGTCGGCGTCGCCCGCGCCCCGGACCGCCTGGCCTACACGCTGCTGGAGTTCCTGCTGGAAAACTACACCCCCGCGCTCGACGACCTCTCCAATGACATGTTGTCGCTGGAGCACGATGTGCTGCAGGCGCGCGAAGCCGATTTCTTCAACCGCTTTCTCCAGTTGAAGCAGGAGGTGCGCCGGCTCCGGCAGATCGTCGCCCGGCAGCTCGAGGTGCTTTCGCGGATCGCTCACGGGGAGTTCCGGATCGTCCGGTCGCACCTGCTGCCCTACTACCGGGACCTGCAGGATCGTCTGGTCCGGCTGCAGGATACCGCCGACAATTACCGCGACTCGCTGAACGGGCTGATGCAGATTCACCTGAGCCTGCAGCAGGCGCAAGTCAATCAGGTCATCAAGGTGCTGACCGTGCTGGCGACGCTTGCGCTGCCGATTGTCGCCGTCACGAGCTTCTACGGAATGAACATCAACCACTTTCCGCCGACCTTCGAAGGCCGCGACAGCACGTGGGGCTGGGTGCCGGCATACTTGTACATCTTCGGGCTGACCGGACTGCTGATGGGCCTGACCTTCTGGTACCTGAAGCGCAAGAAATGGACGTGACCGCAGGCCGCGGCTTCGCCGCCGACACGGCCGCCCTCGCAGACACGCTGCCCGCCGCTCACGGGAACGCGCCGGCGCCGTCCGGATGGCGCGCCTGGGTCCAATCGAGCACACCGTCCGGGCACGGATAGCGGGCGGCGAGCTCCTCGTTGAGGTCCACGCCCCACCCCGGCCGCCCGCTGGGATAGGCGCGCCCCCCGCGCAGCTCGGGGCAACCGGGAAACATTTCGCGTTCGATCTCCGTGAACCCGGCCCACTCCTGTATGCCGAAGTTGGGCGCGGCTAGATCGAGATGCACATTGGCCGCGTGGCCGACCGGCGAGACGTCGCCCGGCCCATGCCACGCCGTCCGGATGCCGAACGCCTCGCAGAGCGCCGCCAGCTTCCGCGCCGGCGTCAGCCCCCCGATGGCGCTGACGTGACAGCGGATGAAGTCGATCAGCCGCCCCTCGATCAGCGGCTGCCATTCGGCGCGGTTGACGAACAGCTCGCCCATCGCCAGCGGCGTCGCGCATTGCCGCCGCACCTGCGCGAACCACTCCCGTTGCTCCGGCGGCAGCAGATCCTCCAGGAAGAAGAGGCGGAACCGCTCGAGCTCCTTGGCGAGCCGTACGGCGTCCGGCGGAGGCAGGCGCTCGTGGACATCGTGCAAGAGTTCGACGTCGTCGCCCAGCGTTTCGCGCATCCGGGCAAAAAGCGCGACGACGCCGCGCGCATAGGCCGCAGGGTCGTAATAGGCGCCGGGAAAAGCCGCCGCCGTCCCGGGCGCCGGTTCGACGCGGCCGCCGTAGCCGCCGATCTGGACCCGCACATGGCGGATCCCCTGCGCGAGGAACGCGCGCGCACGATCGGCGACCTCCTCCGGCGTGCGGCCGGAGGCATGGCGGTAGACGGCGACGCCGTCGCGGCAGGCGCCGCCGAGCAGTTGATAGACGGGCATGCCGGCCAGCTTGCCCTTGATGTCCCAGAGCGCCTGGTCCACGCCGGAGAGCGCGTTGTTCATGACGGGGCCGGAGCGCCAGTACGCGTTGACGTGGACGAGATGCCAGAGGTCCTCAATGCGCTGCGGATCGCGTCCGACCAGCAGCGGACGCAGGAATTCTTCCACGACCACGCGCACCGCGGAATGGCGCTGGGTGAACGTGGCGCAGCCGAGGCCGTACAGCTCCGGCTCGCGGGTCTCGACCTTTACGACGATCAGCCGCCGTTGGATGCTGCCCTCGCCGGGTGAAGTCAGGATGGCGCGGATGTTGCGAATGACCGGTGCGGACATGGCGTTGCTCCCTCCGCCCCGCAGTGCGGAGCGCGGCCCGATTCGTAGCGCGCCGCCTCCCCCGCGTCCAGCCCGGAGCGGCGGCCGGCGGACACTCGTTCCCGCCGTTCGCTGTCCGCCGGCCACCGATGCCTCACACCCTCGCGCGGCGCGCGGCGACGGTTTTTCTTTCCTTCCCGCCGCATTTCGGCAATCTGTGGCGCGGAGCGCGCGCATGGTCGTATATCCCGAACGGTGGGGCCGCTGGCGAACGCTGCTGGTGCATGACTGGCTCACCGGCATGCGCGGCGGCGAGCGCGTGCTCGAATGGCTCTGTCGCGGGTTCCCTGGCGCGCCGATCTATACGCTGTTTCACGACCGCGCCGCCGTCTCCGACACGATCAACGCGCATCCGATCCGCGTTTCGGGGCTCGGCCGCGTGCCGGGCCTCGCGCGCCGCTACCGCGCCGGACTGCCGCTGTTTCCCGCCGCGATCGAGCATTTCCGCGCCGAACCGGCCGATCTCGTCCTGAGCACGAGCCATTGCGTCGCCAAGGGCTTCCGCCCGCCGCCCGGCGCGCGGCACGTCTGCTACTGCTTCACGCCGATGCGTTATGCGTGGACCTTCCATGACGAGTATCTCGGCCGCGGTTGGAAACGCCGGCTCGCCGCGCCCCTGCTTGCCCGCCTCCGCGCGTGGGACCGCGCCGCCTCGGCGCGCGTGGACCGGTTCGTCACGCTCAGCCGCCATGTGCGCGAACGCGTCCGCCGCTTTTACGGACGCGACGCGGACGTCGTCTATCCGCCCGCCGACACCGACTTCTTCACGCCCGGCCCCGCGCCGGACGCCGGCGGTTATGACCTGATCGTGTCGGCGCTCGTCCCCTACAAGCGCATCGGACTGGCCGTGCAGGCCTACGGGGCGCTGGGCTTTCCGCTGCGGATCGTCGGCTCCGGCTCCGAGTTCGAGCGGCTCCGCCGCGGCGCGCCGGCCAACGTCGCGTTCCTCGGCCGCCGGAGCGACGACGAGGTGCGCGCCCTCTACCGCGGCTGCCGGTTGCTCGTCTTCCCGGGCGAGGAGGACTTCGGCCTCGTGCCGGTCGAGGCGCAGGCCTGCGGGCGGCCGGTCGTGGCGTTCGAGCGCGGCGGCGTGTGCGAGTCGGTCGTGGCCGGCCGGACCGGCCTGTTCTTTGGAGAGCCGACCCCGGAGGCGCTGGCCGACGCCGTGCGGCGCGCCGCCGCGCGCCCGTGGAACGCGGAAGAAATCCGGGCGCAGGCGTTGAACTTCACGCCGCAACGGTTCATTGACGGCCTGGACCGATGCCTGGCGGCCGTTCTGGAGGAAACATGACGACGGAAGCGGGATTCTGTCTGGGCTCGAACCTCGGCGACCGGCTGGCGTTGCTGCGCGCGGCGCGCGACCGGCTGGCCGCCACCCCCGGCGCGACACTCCTCGCGCAATCGCCGGTGTACGAGACGGATCCCGTCGGCGTGCGGCCGGAACACGCGCACCTGAAATACCTCAACGCCGTCGTGATCCTCGCCGCCGATCTCGATGCGCGCGCGTGGCTGCGTCGCGCGGGAGCGATCGAGGCCGAACTCGGCCGCGTCCGCACGGAGGACCGCTTCGCCCCGCGCACGATGGACATTGACCTGCTCTACCGCGGCGAGGACCGGTTCGACGGCGGCGGCCTGACCGTGCCGCATCCGCGCTGGGCGCGGCGGCTGTTCGTAGTCCGCCCGCTGGCCGATGTGCGGCCCGATCTCCGGCTGCCGGACGATCCCCGGCCGGTGCGGGAGCACCTGGCCGGGCTGGCGGTATCGCCGGAGAACGTCGTCTTGTTCGCCGCGGCGTGGTAACATCGGACGGCACATGCAGATTTCGGCCGCAGGATGTCACACATGACCACTACCGCCACTCCATGGACCGCGCCCCGCATCCGGGCGCTGAAAGGCCGGCAGCGGATCGCCATGCTGACCGCCTACGACTACCCGACCGCTCGCCTGCTGGACGAGGCCGGCTTGCCGATCGCGCTGGTCGGCGATTCGGTCGGCATGACGCAGCTCGGTTATGATACGACGCTGCCGGTGACACTGGAGCAGATGATCCACCACACCGCGGCCGTGGCGCGCGGCGCCGGCCGGGCGCTGGTCGTCGCGGACCTGCCGTTTCTATCCTACCAGCCTTCGATCGCGGATGCCGTGCGCTCCGCCGGTCGCCTCGTCAAGGAAGGCGGGGCCGACGCGGTCAAACTGGAGGGGGGCGAACGCTACGCCGACACCGTCCGCGCGCTGATCGCCTGCGGCATTCCCGTCATGGGCCACGTCGGCCTGCTGCCGCAGAGCGTGCGGGCGCTGGGCGGCTACCGCGCCCAGGGACGCACGGAGGAATCCGCCGAGCGCATCCGGCGCGATGCGCGCGCGCTCGACGAGGCCGGCTGTTTCGCCATCGTGCTCGAGTGCATCCCCGCCGGACTCGCCGCGGAGATCACCCACGCGGTCGCCGCGCCGACCATCGGCATCGGCGCCGGTCCCGACTGCGACGGACAGGTGCTGGTCGTCAACGACCTGCTGGGCCTCTCCGAGCGCGCGCCCGCGTTCGTCCGGCCCTATGCCGGGCTGCGGGAGACGATCCGCGCGGCGTTCGCCCAGTTCCGAAAAGACGTGGAAAGCGGCGCGTTCCCCGGCGCTCCGAGCTGAACGATCCCGGCATCGTGGAGTTGGAACCGCGCATGGACATCATCACGACAGCCGCCGGCATGCAGCAACGCTCGCGCGAATGGCGGCGCGCCGGCCGGCGCATCGGCTTCGTTCCGACCATGGGCGCGTTGCACGAGGGGCACCTCGCGCTCGTGCGCCGCGCGCGCGAGCGCAGCGATGCCGTCGCGGTCAGCATCTTCGTCAATCCGACCCAGTTCGGTCCGAACGAGGATTTCGCAAGATACCCCCGCCCCTTCGAGCGAGACGCCGAGCTGTGCCGCGCCGCCGGCGCCGACGCGGTCTTTCACCCCGGGGTCGAGGAAATGTACGCCCCCGACGCCTCGACCTGGGTCACGGAGGAACGACTCTCGCGCGGGCTGTGCGGCGCGGCGCGCCCCGGCCATTTTCGCGGCGTCTGCACGGTCGTTGCGCGGCTGTTCAACCTGGTGCAGCCCGACCTCGCCGTGTTCGGGGAGAAGGACGCGCAGCAGTTGCGCGTGATCCGCCGCATGGTGCGCGACCTGGGGTTTCCAGTGGAGATCGTTTCCCATCCGATCGTCCGCGAGCCGGACGGCCTGGCGATGAGTTCGCGCAACCGGTACCTCTCGCCGGAAGAGCGCCGGCAGGCGCTCTGCCTGCGGCGCGCGCTGGACGCGGTGCTGGCACGCCACACCGCCGGGGAGCGCGAGGCCGCCGCCCTGCGCGCCGTGCTGCGCGCCGCCATCGCCGCCGAGCCGGGCGCACGGCTCGATTACGCGGAGGTCGTGGACGACGAAACGCTGGAGCCGGTCGCCCGCTGCGACCGGCCGTGCCTCGCCCTGCTGGCCGTCTTCATCGGCCGCACCCGCCTCATCGACAACACGCGGCTGGACTGAACCGCGGCCCGACCGGGACGGGCATTCCCGCCGCCGGCAATGCGCGGCCGCTGGTCTGCAAAACGGTTTGGCGGTATAGTGGCGCTAACGGCCCGCGGTGTTCAACCGGCCGGAAAGGATTGCCATGCACACGTTCGTGACGTCGTTGGAGTGGAAGGGGGGCGAGCGCATCATCCAAACCGCCGAAGGCCGGCCGCCGATCGAAGTTTCCTCCCCGCCGACGTTCGGCGGCGAGGCCGGGCGTTGGACTCCGGAAGACTTCCTGGTGGCGGCCGTCGAGTCTTGTGTGCTGCTGACGGCGCTCTATTTCGTCAAAAAGAACCAGATCGGCCTGACCGCGTGGACCAGCCGATGCGCGGGCGACATGGCCAAGACCCCGGAAGGACTGCGCTTCCAGCGAATCGAGCTGACGATCGCGGCGCGCGTGGCCGACGCGGGCGATGTCGAAAAACTGCGCAAGGCCGTGACCTTGGCCGAGAAATTTTGCCCGCTCAGCGCCGCCGTCCGGTTCCCGGTCGAAGTCAAACTGGAGGTCTCCGCACCATGATCCGCGAGACCCACCCTGCGGTCGGGAGCGCCGGACGAGTCCGACCTGTCCGACCTGTCCGACTCGTCCGCCCGTGCCTGATCGTGCCGACCGCGCTGGCCGTGGCCGCCGCGGAAGATCCCGCCGTTCCGCCGCCGCCCGCGCCCGCCGCACTGCGGCTCGAACTGAAAATGGACCAGACGGAACTGGCGGACGGCCGGCCCTGGACCGGCCGCCTCCAGGCCGTGAACGCCGGCGCGGCGCCGGTGCGGTTCTATCCGCGGGGCCGGCTGGACATCGAATTGACGCGCGCCGATGGAAAGCCCGCGAAGCGTTACTTGTTCATGGGCGCCGGGGAAGAGGACGCCGCGGCCGAGCTCCGGAGCGTGCGCACGATCGCGCCCGGCGAAAGCGTTGACATCGCGGTCTTCGACCGTTCGGAGCCGTTTTCCGCGTTGGGCGGCCGCGGCGGCGGCGTGCAGTTCGGCTGGCGGCTCACCGAGGGCGAATACCGGCTGCGCGTCCGCTACACGGTGGACGAGGAGCGGCTGAAAGCCATCGGCGCGCCGGACGCGTGGACGGGCGCCCTGGAGAGCGAAACGGCATCCGTGCGCGTCCGCGAGCCGAAAATCGCGACGCCGGCGGTCCAGGGTCTCCAGGTGAGCCTGGAGGGCGACGGGAATACACTCGGCCTGCGCTTCCGCAACGATTCGGACGCGCCGATCGTGGTGGACGTGGGCGGCTTCCCGCCCATGACCCCGGGACCGATGCGCGCCCGCGTGGTCGTCCGCGACGCGGAAGGGCAGCCGGTTTCCGGCTACCTGCAACCGACGAGCTTTCCGGGCGATCCGCGCAAAGGGCAGTTCGTCCGGATCGCCCCGGGCGAGTCGCACTGGTTGTGCAAGTACTCGCCGGCCTTCATTCCCTCGCTGATCAACGGCGCGGGTATGCCGATGGGCCGCCTGCCGCCGGGCCGCTACACGCTGCGGGCGGTCTATGAATGCGACCGCGATGAATCGGCGGACGTGGGCGCGGAAGGGCCGGCGCTGGTCGTGCGCGTGGAAAGCGCGGACGTGCCGGTCGTTGTGCCGGAGCGCCGCGCGCCGCGGTCCAGTCCCTCGCCGTCACCGAAGGCCGAGCCGCCTTCCCTGCCGGCGGTGGAGAAAAAACAGTAAAGAAGCACGGGCGGACAAACGTTTCTGCGTCCGACAGCCAGTCCCGTGGTGGGGTCGGCCTGAATACGGGAGTTGAGCATGCGCAAGTTCGGGATATTGCTGGGAGTCCTGTTGTTGGCGCTGACGTTCGCGCGGAGCGCGGCCGCAATGATGCCGCCGCTGCCGCTGGACGAGGCGGTCCGGCAGGCGGACATCATCGTCGTAGGCAAACTGGGACCGGCCGAGAAGGCGCCGGACGCAGGCCAGTGGTTGGTCGCCGTGTTGAAGGTGGAGAAGGTGGTGAAGGGCGCGGCGGAACTGAAGGAGATCCGGGTTGCCATGTATCCCAATCCGCCGCCGCCGGGCGGGATGCACCTTCCGGAGGGCACGGCGGGTGTTTTCCTGCTTCGGCTGCTTCCGAAGGAATACGTGAAAGACGCCCAGACGCCGATCTATCAGCCGGGCCGCCTGCCCGTCGTGCTGGAGGCCGACCAGCTCCGCGCCGTCGAAGCGGCCCTCTCGAAAGGCAAAGGCGAATAACACGGCCGCGGCGCATTCGTCACGGCGCGCCGGGAGCGAACCATGAATGAAAGCGGCTCGCCGGTGACCTATGAAGAGTTCGGCGCCCGCGGCGACGGGGTGAGCGACGACCTGCCGGCCATCCACGCCGCGCACGAACACGCGAATGCAGAGGGCCGTCCGGTCCGCGGCCGGCCCGACGCGGCCTATCACCTCGGCGCGCGGGCGTTGACCGTCCGCATCGCGACTGACACCGACTGGAACACGTCGCGCTTCACGATTGACGATACCGCGGTGGAAGATCACCGCGCCCCCCTCTTCGAGGTCGTCTCCCGGCTCGCGCCGGTGCCGCTCCGGCTGGAGCGCCTCGCCCGGGACCAGCGCCGCGTCGAGGCGCGGCCGCTGTCCGATTGCTACGTCCGCGTCGAGGATGAGCGCCGCCGGAGGTTCATCCGGCGCGGACTGAACCGGAACACTGGCGCGGCCCAGAAGGATTGCTTCATCCTGCGGCGCGACGGAACGGTGGAAGGCGATATTGACTGGGACTATCCGGACGGCTTCACCCGCATCGAAGCCGCTCCGCTCGATGACGCGCCGCTCGTGATTCGCGGCGGCGTGTTCACCACGTTCGCCAACCGGATGCGGCAGGAGGTCGGCTACAACTACTGGGCGCGCAACATCGTTGTGACCCGCTCCAACACGGAAATCCGGGAGCTGACGCATTACGTGGCCGGCGAGACCGCCGTCGGCCATCCCTACAGCGGGTTTCTCAGCATCCGCCACTGCGCCAACGTCACGGTGCGCGACGGCTTCGCCACGGGGCACCGGATTTACCAGACCATCGGCGCGGCCGGCCGGCCCGTCTCGATGGGCAGTTACGACTACAGCGCCAACAGCGTCGTGAACCTGCGGCTGATCGGCTGCCGAATGAACCACCTGCTCGACCGCACGCGGTGGGGCGTGATCGGCACCAATTTCTGCAAGAACATCCTGCTGGAGGATTGCGCGCTCTCGCGGATGGATACGCACATGGGCGTCTCCGGCGCCTACACGATCCGCCGCTGCACGCTGGGGCATATGGGACTCAACGCGATCGGGCGGGGCGACCTAACCGTCGAGGACTCCACGCTCTACGGAAACGCGCTGGTCAACTTCCGCGCCGACTACGGCAGCGCCTGGGACGGCGCGCTCCGCGTGCGCAACTGCCGCTGGATTCCGGCCTGCGGCGACCGCGTCCGGCCGGTGCTGATCGGCGCGAACAACGACGGCATGCACGACTTCGGCTACCCGTGCAGATTGCCGCGCGAGATTGAAATCGAAGGACTGTTCGTGGACGACCGGAATGCCCCCGCCCCGTACGACGGTCCGTGCCTGTTCGGCGATCCGCACCGGTCGTTCGACGGCCGCGACAACCTGCCGCCGCCGGCGCTGCGCCCCTTCCCGTATGCGCCGTGCCGGCGCGCCACGGTCCGAGGATTCTCCGCCGCCAGCGGAAAACCGCTGCGGCTGTCCGAATCGCCGGGGATCGAAACGGAGTTCGCGGTGCTCGGCGACGGATGATCGAACCAACCGCGATCGGCCCCAACGGCCGGCCGGCGAGGCCCGCGCCGCCCGGACGCCGGGGAGAGGCGCCGCCGGATCCGGTTCGGTTCGCGACGATCAACCCGCGGCGCGCCGCGCGCGTTCGAGCCGCAGGTGTGCGCGCATCAATCCTGCTGCGAGGAAAGCAGTCGTCGTAACGCGGCCACATCCAGCCGGTCCTTCTCCCGCGCGCTCCCGGCCTTGAGAAGAATCAGACCTTCCACGGACAAGAAGGTAACCGGGACGCTGCCGATGTCGCAATGGCAGATGTGCTGCCGGAGATCCTCGAGGTGCCGCCCGCCTATGCGAACGAAAATATCTATCGGAAAATCCTCAACAACCCGAATCGCGCCCTCTTCGTCGGAGAAGTCGTCCGGGCATAATTCGCGCGCATGGCCCTCGCCAACTTTTCGCAGCACGTCGAGCAGGCGCGCCACATTTGCAGCGTCGCGCGCGATCAGCAAATCCACGTCTTCGGTGGTTCGCACGTGACCGTTGAGCGCGCAGGCGACGCCGCCGACCACGGTGAAATCAACTCCGCCCCGAACCAGCGCGACCAACAATTTTTCGAATGGGGTTAATTCCGGGCTCACGGATAGGGCGCACCTTCATCTGGTGGACAAAACGATTCAGTCGCTCCAGCCGAACGAGCGGCCGCTCGCTCGGGGGACTTCCGACGATCTTTCGAAAGGTTTTCTCGGAAAGGCCTTCCTGCATGAGCCCCACTCTAGACCCGCCGCAGGATGAGCGCAAGGTGTTGGCGCTCCATTCCGTCGCGGTTCGACCATCCCGGCCGCGGGCGAGAAACCGTTGGGATTCTTCGAGCCGCCGGAGATCGAAACGGAGTTCGCGGCGTCCGACAACTGATTATCACAAGGGTCGCGGCCGGCTCTCAAACGGCAGGGCGGCGAGTCCCTCGCCGACCGGGACGCCCCGGCGCGGCGCCATCGGACTCTGTCCGGATTCGAGACGATCAGTGGGCGGCGCCGCGCCGTTCGAGCCGCAGGTGCGCGCGCATCAGTTCACCCTCGTTGGTCAGCGCCGCCAGCAGCGAGAGTTCGCCGCACAGCACCGCGGCCGCCGCGATGACGGCCAGCCGCCGCGCGTTCGCCCCCGGCGCGCGATCCTCCAGACAGCCGAGCGCGCGCAGGTTCTCGCGCACCCAGGGGATGTCCTTGCCGCTGCCGACGGTCCCGACGACGAGGTTCGGCAGCGTGCAGGAGAAATACAGCGCGCCGTCGCGCGCATCGGCATGGACGATCCCCTGCGAGCCCTCGACGATGTTGGCCGCGTCCTGCCCGGTGGCCAGGTAGAACGCCAGCAGCAGGTTCGCGAAGTGCGCGTTGGCGGAGCGCACGCTGCCGGCGAGCGCGCTGCCGATCAGGTTCTTGCGCACGTTCAGCCGCGCGATCGCCTCCGGTTCGGCGCGCAGCCGGGCGCGGCAGAGTTCCGCCGGAATCGCCGCCTCGGCCACCACGTACCGGCCGCGGCCCAGGATGCCGTTGACGGCGGACACCTTCTTGTCGCAGCAGTAGTTGCCGGAGACGGACACGTGGTCGAGAGCCGGATGCCGCGCGCGGACCCACGACTCGACGGCCTCGGCGGCCTTCGTCACCATGTTGTGGCCGGCGGCATCGCCGGTCGAAATCTCCAGCCGCAGGAAAAGCAGCGGGCCGACCACCTGGTCGTGCCAGCCGACCAGCCGCGCGAAGCGCCCCGTACCGGCGACCACCGCGGCGATCTCGTCGCGCCGCGCGCGCAGGTCCGCGGCGGCGGCCGCCGCCGCGGGCGCGTCGGGCGCCTCCAGGAGGATCGAGCGCGCCATGCGCTCGTCCACGACGACCGCGCGGATGCCGCCGGCGGCGGCCGTGACCCGCGCGCCGCGCGCGACCGACGGCCACAGCGGCGTCTCGAATGTCGCCAGCGGCACGGTCACCTCGCCCTCGGTTTCCGGGCCGGCGAGCCGGATCGGGCCGACGCGGCGCATCGGAACGGCGGCGAACTCTGCATTCATGGCGGCTCCCGCGCGCCGGTTTCCAAGGCTTGGAAAATTCGCGCCCGTTTCTTCCAACCCTTGGAAGACCGCACCCGGCGGGCTTCCAAGCCCTGGAAAACGGCGCGTCCGGCGCGCGGGCCGGATGTTAGGCCATCGGCGCGCGCGCCGCAAGGGCGGGCCGGCCCCGCCCGCGAGACCGGGCGCGCGCCGCCGCGGCGACCCGCCGCCCGTTCACGCGTCGTCGAGCGAATGCGCCAGCCGCACGGGATCGCGCGGAACGCCGGCGAAGGCACGCTCGAAATGGCGGCGGCCGGCGGCGAGCGCCGCCCGGCGGTCCGCATCGCCCGCGCAGTTCCGCGTCTCGCCCGGGTCGCGCGCCAGGTCGTAGAGCTGCTCGCCGTTCGCGCTGAAGTCGTACCGCGCGTACTTGTAATCGCCCCAGCGCACGGCGCGCCCGATCGCGCTCTCCATCGGCACGGCGGCGCGCCACCGGACGCCGTTGGCGCGCTCCAGCAGCGGCCGCAGCGAGCGGCCGCGCAGCCCGGCGGGTTGCGCCGCGCCCGCGTAGTCGCACAGCGTCGGCAACAGGTCGAGGCCGTTGGAAACGCCATGGACCCGGTCCACGCGCGGCGGCGTGCCTCCCGGCGGGCGCACGATCAGCGGTACGCGGCTCGCCTCCTCGTACATCGTGGACTTGTGCTCCAGACCGTGCGCTCCGTCCATGTCGCCGTGGTCGCTGGTGAAGACCGTCAGCGTCGCGCGGTCGAGTCCGTTCGCCCGCAGCGCGTCGAGAACGACGCCGATCTGCGCATCCACGAACTCGGTCAGCCGGGCGTAGGCCCAGCGGTGCTCGCGCCAGCGCTCAGCGGACCACGCGCGCCGCGCGCGCTCGCGGAACGGCCGCGCGCGTAGCATGCGGGCGATCACCTCCGGCTCATCGGCCTGCGGCGCGAAGTTCGAGGGCAGCGGCGGCGCGTGCGTCCGGAAGAACGCGGCATCGTCCACGCCCGGCGGGCGCGCCAGCGCCCGGTCGAGCGCGGCGAGCTCAACGATGCCCTTTTCAAGCAGCCATCGCTCGCGTTCGTTCTGCGCGGAGTCGCGGATGGCCATGTAGCAGATGTCGTGCGGGTTGATGAACGAAGCGACGAGGCAGAACGGTTCCGCGGGCGGGCGCCGCAGGAACTCGGCGCACACGGTCGCGAGCGCATCGCGCTCGTCCCGGCAGACGACCTCGAATCCCAGGTCCTCGATCCTCATGCGCGGCAGATGGACCTTGCCGCCGTAGAAGGTCGCATAGCCGGCGTCCCGCAGCCGCCAGCCGAGACCTTCGCGGCGCCGCGCCTCGTCGAACGGCAGGAGTTCCGCGGTGTAGTTGCTGTAGAGGCCGATCTCGCTGGGGAACCGGCCGGTGAAGATGCTGAAACGCGAGGCGATACAGACCGAATTGGCGCAATACGCCCGCTCGAAGCGGACGCCTTCGGCGGCCAGCGAGTCCATCGCCGGCGTGCGCAGCCACGGATTGCCGGCGCAGCTCATCATCGTCGCGCTCTGCTGGTCGGTGAGGATCAACAGGAGGTTGGGGCGTGTGCTCATTGCTTTTCCTTTTTTCGGCTCCTCGCTGTTTCGTGTGGGTAAGACTCGGGGGCGCTGCCCCCGAACCC
>CAYLTB010000023.1:0-28125 GCA_964386675.1 uncultured Verrucomicrobiota bacterium | reverse complement strand
CGCGATCGCGCACGACGCGGGCATCCCGCTGATCGTGGACAACACCGTCGGTGTGGGCCTGGTGCGGCCGTTCGATTTCGGCGCCGACATTATCGTAACGTCGGCAACGAAGTACATCGGCGGGCACGGTACTTCGATCGGCGGCGTCATCGTGGACTCCGGCAAGTTCAAATGGAACAACGGCAAGTTCCCGGAGTTCACGACGCCGGATCCGAGCTATCACGGGCTCGTGTACTGGGACGCCCTCGGCGACTTCCCGGGCCTGGGCAACGTCGCGTTTATTCTGAAGGTGCGTGTGACCCTGCTACGCGACCTGGGCGCGGCGCTCAGCCCCTTCAACGCGTTCCAGTTCCTGCAAGGGCTGGAGACGCTGCCCCTGCGGCAGGAACGCCACTCGGCCAACGCGCTGGCGGTCGCGCGCTGGCTCCAGAAGCATCCGCTGGTGAGCTGGGTGACTTACCCCGGCCTCGAAGACGACCCCAGCTACCCCGTGGCCACGCGGTACCTGAAGCGCGGCTTTGGCGGGTTGGTCGGCTTCGGCATCAAGGGCGGACTGGAGGCCGGCAAGAAGTTCATCGGCGCGGTGAAATTATTGTCGCACCTCGCAAATATCGGCGACGCCAAGAGTCTGGTCATCCACCCGGCCTCGACCACCCACTCGCAGTTGACGCCGGAGGAGCAGGCGGAGACCGGTGTGACACCGGACTACATCCGGCTCTCGGTCGGCCTGGAGGACGTCGAGGACATTGAGGCGGACCTGGATCAGGCCCTGAAGGCATCACAGGCGTAAGCCGACACCCGAAAGGAAAAGCGATCATGGCGGATCTGGTATTTGAAGTGCACGCAACATCCGAGTCGCCCGCGCGCGTCCGCGCGACGGCCCGGCAATTTTCGATCGTCGTGGATGAGCCGCCGGAGCTGGGCGGGACCGATGCGGGGCCGAATCCTGTGGAAACGGTGCTGGCCGGCCTCGCCGGCTGTCTGAATGTGGTGGCGCATCTCGTCGCCCGCGAACACGGGATCGCCCTTTCCGACCTCGCGATCGCGACGCGCGGCGAGCTCAACCCGCTGCGGTTGTTCAATCAACCGACCACCGACCGGCCCGGCTTCAAGCTCATCGAGGCGACGCTCTCCTTCAAGAGCGACGCCGCCCCCGAGCGGCTTCGGCGCTGGCTGGCCGAGGTCGAATCGCGGTGCCCGGTGTCGGACAACCTCGGCAACGCCACACCGCTCAAGCTGAAGCTGGCGCCGGCCGCTTGATCGCCGGCGGAAATCGCCATGCGTCCGGCGCTGAACAGCATACTGGAAGCGATTGGAGAGACGCCGTTGATCCGGCTGCGCCGGATCACGGCGGGTCTCTCTTCGCCCGTGTATGTGAAAGCCGAGATGCTGAATCCCGGCGGCAGCGTCAAGGACCGTGTCGGCCTTGCCATGATCGAAGCGGCCGAGCGGGAGGGACGGCTCAAACCCGGCGGCGTCATCGTCGAGGCCACGGCCGGCAACACCGGCGTCGGCCTCGCGATGGCCGCCGCGGTGAAGGGGTATCGCCTCATCGTGGTGCTGCCGGACAAAATGAGCGAAGACAAAATCCGGCTGTTGAAAGCCTATGGCGCTGAAGTGGTGATCACGGCCACGAATGTCCCGCCCGATTCGCCGGAAAGCTACAACGGGGTGGCCGATCGCCTCGCACGAGAAATTCCGAAGGCCTGGCGCCCCAATCAATTCGAGAATCCCGACAACCCGCTCATGCACTACCGCACCACGGGGCCGGAAATCTGGGAACAGACCAACGGCGAAATCGGCGTATTCGTCGCCGGCATGGGCACGGGCGGCACGATCTCCGGCGTCGGGCGCTTTTTGAAAGAAAAGAACCCGGAAATTACCATCGTCGGCGCCGATCCCGAAGGCTCTATTCTCTCGGGAGATACGCCGCGCTCGTATCTGGTGGAAGGCATCGGCGAAGATTTCATCCCGAAGACCTTCAACCGCCAAATCGTGGATGAGATGGTGCGCGTGAGCGACAAGGAATCGTTTCTCACGGCCCGCCGGCTCGCGCGCGAGGAGGGCATCCTGGCCGGCGGATCGTGCGGGACGGCGCTGGCCGCCGCGCTGAAATACGCCCAGCGGCTCACCCGGCCGCGCCTGATGGTCGCGCTGCTGCCCGATACGGGGCGGAATTATCTGACCAAGATGTACAACGACGAGTGGATGCGCGAGCGGGGTTTCTGGGAAAAAGGCTCGCGCGAGGCGATTACCGCGGGCGATGTGCTGCGCGGGAAACGCGCGCTGCCGAAACTGATCGCGGTGGGTCCTCGCGAACGCCTGCGGCGGGCCATCGAGTTGATGCATATCTACAATATCTCGCAGCTCCCGGTGATGGATGGCGAGCGCTCCGTCGGCAGCTTGAACGAATCCTCGGTGATGAAACTGCTGTTCGACGGCATTGACTTCGACAACCAGGAAATTCAGGCGGTGATGGGCCGGCCATTGCCCGAAATCGCCGCGAATACGGATATCTCCGAGGCATATCGCCTCTTTCTCGCGGGCGCGTCGGCGGCCCTCGTGACGGAGAACGGCGCCGGACGGGGCATCATCACCCGCTCCGATGTGATCGAACGCATGATCGTCCGCCGCGGCGGCGCCGCCGGCTGGGGAGCCGAACATGAAATTTGAAACGCGGGCTATTCACGACGGCCAGGCGCCCGACCCCGTGACGGGCTCCGTCACCGTGCCGATCTATCAGACCTCCACCTTTCAGCAGGATGCCATCGGGCGGCCGCGCGGTTACGAATATTCCCGAACCGGCAACCCCACGCGCGCGGCGCTGGAAACGGCGCTGGCCGCGCTCGAGTCGGGCCGCCACGCGCTGGCCTTCGCATCCGGCGTCGCCGCAACCACTGCCGTATTGAGCCTGCTGCGTCCGGGCGATCACGTCGTCGCCGGCGACGATCTCTACGGCGGCACCTACCGGTTGTTTGAACGTGTGTTCAAACCGTGGGGCCTCACGTTCGATTACCCTTCGGCCACCGATCCCGACGCGATCGCCGCCGCGCTGCGTCCGGAGACGAAGCTGGTCTGGATCGAAACGCCCACCAACCCGCTGCTGCGGATCGCCGACCTGGCGCGCATCGCGGAGATCGCACACGCGGGCGGCGCGCGTTTGGCGGTGGACAACACCTTCGCCAGCCCCTATCTGCAGCGACCGCTGGAACTGGGCGCGGATATCGTAGTCCACAGCGCCACGAAATACCTGGGCGGCCACAGCGATCTCATCGGCGGCGCCATGGTGGTTCGGAACGACGAGCTGTTCGAACGCCTCCGCTATTACCAGAACGCCGCGGGCGCGGTGCCCGGCCCCTGGGACTGCTGGCTGCTGTTGCGCGGGCTCAAGACCCTGGCCGTGCGCATGCCGGCGCACTGCCGCAATGCGCGCGCGATCGCCGAACGGCTGCAGGGGCATGCCGCCGTCGAACGGGTGGTCTATCCCGGCCTGCCGGACCACCCGCAGCACGCGCTGGCCCGCCGCCAGATGAGCGATTTCGGCGGCATGGTGACGCTGGAACTCCGCGGCGGTTTTCCCGCGGTCGAGCGCTTCGTCTCGCGGCTGAAGGTGTTCATCCTCGCGGAGAGTCTGGGCGGGGTGGAATCGCTGGTCTGCTATCCGCCCCGCATGACGCACGCGGCCCTGCCGCCTTCGGAGCGACGCCGGCGCGGCATCACGGACGGGCTGGTGCGGCTTTCCGTGGGCCTTGAGCACGCCGACGACTTGATCGGGGACCTGGAGGCGGCGCTCCGGGAGCCGTGAGCCGGGTGCGATGATCGTTGCAACGCACAATGTCCATAAGGCCGAGAACCGAAAACCGCGCGGCCCGAACCGCGCGCCGCGCCGCCGCGCGGCGACAGCGGGCGCAGGCCGACGCATGAAGGAGAGACCATGAGCCAGACATTCAAAGACAATTCCGAATCCATCGGCCGTACGCCGCTGGTAAAAATCAATCGCATTACCCAGGGCGCGAAGGCCACCGTGCTGGCGAAGATCGAAGGCCGCAATCCGGCCTACTCGGTCAAGTGCCGCATCGGCGCCTCGATGATCTGGGATGCCGAAAAACGGGGCAAACTGAAGCCCGGCGTCGAGATTGTCGAGCCGACCAGCGGCAACACGGGCATCGCGCTTGCCTTTGTGGCGGCCGCGCGCGGCTATCCGCTGACGCTGTTCATGCCCGAGACGATGAGCGTCGAGCGGCGGCGGGTGCTGGCGGCGTTCGGCGCAAAACTGGTGCTGACGCCCGGCGCCGAAGGCATGCGCGGCGCGGTGCAGCGCGCCACCGAACATACCGAAGCGGACCCCAAACGCCGGTTCATGCCGCAGCAGTTCAAGAACCCCGCCAATCCCGCCATTCACGAGCGCACGACCGGACCAGAAATCTGGCAGGACACGGAGGGCAAGGTAGACGCGCTCATCTCCGGTGTCGGCACCGGCGGCACCATTACCGGCATTTCCCGTTTTTTCAAGCGACAGAAGAAACGGCCGCTGCTCTCCATCGCCGTGGAGCCCCAGGAAAGCCCCGTCATCACGCAAAAGCTCGCGGGACAGGAACTCAAGCCCGCTCCGCATAAAATTCAGGGCATCGGCGCCGGCTTCATCCCCGACACGCTGGACCTTTCAATCGTGGACCGGGTGGAAACCGTGGATAGCGCGACCGCGATCGAATATGCCCGACGGCTGGCGCGCGAGGAAGGCATCCTGGCGGGCATCTCCTGCGGCGCGGCCATGGCCGTTGCCGACCGCGTCGCCCGCGAGCCCGCGTTCGCCGGCAAGACGCTCGTGGTCATTCTGCCCGACAGCGGCGAACGCTATCTTTCCACCGTGTTGTTCGAAGGGATCGGATAGGCTCAGGTCCATCTTCCCCGTCCGGTCGCTGACCGCCATCGCACCCAGCGATTGACCGACGTCACAATGACCGTGCCCGGCTCACGAAGGCGCCGCGCAAGGCCGGCGTCGTCGGGTCCCGCTCGACGAATTGCCGGTTTTCGCGAATAGTACCCGCGTGTCAAACGTCTCTATTCCCGGATCGTCGGAAGCGGCGTTGCTGGCGCGGGCGCGCAGCGGCGATATCGAGGCGTTTGCCAGGTTATTCGAGCCGCTGCGAGCCAAAGTGGTCGCCGTGGCCGGTCGTATCGTGGGGCCCGATCGCGCGGAAGATGTGGCGATGGATGCGTTTCTCCAGGCGTGGAAAGCGTTGCCCGGCTTCGGCGGGCGGTCGAGCCTGTCCACCTGGCTGCTGCGCATCGCGCGCAACCGCGCGCTCGACGTGCTGCGGGCCGAACACGTACGGCGCGCCGAACCGCTCGACGCGCCGGATGAGGACGGGCGCCCGCGGCCGATGGCGGATGCCACCGCCGCGACGCCGGCGGAGATCGTCGAACGGCGCGACCTGACCGTCTGTTTCGAGCGGGCGTTGGATGCGCTGCCGCCGATCCATCGCCAGTGCCTGCTGCACCGGTACGTGGACGGCTTGAGCTATGCGGAGGTGGCGGCCGCTACGGGCGTCTCGATCGGCACGGTGATGTCGCGGCTGTTCAACGCGCGCCGGAAACTGAAGGCGGCGCTGCGCGCCGCGGGCATCGAGGATTTGCCGGAGGACTCTGAGGAATGAAACGTCGGCTAAAAATCGGAATTGCGCGGCACGCCGGACGGCACGCCGCACCCGTCCCCCGCGAGGCGGCATCCTTCTGGGAGGACTTCCGCGCCCGCGCCGCGATGACGCCGCAGGCGGCGCCGCCGGCGCCCATCCGAACGGCGATTCCCGCCTGGGCCTGGGCCGCCGTGTCGGCACTGGCCGCCGTCGCCGTCGGCATCAGCGTCTGGCGCGGTTCGCTCCCGCCGCCGCTGTCGCCGGCCATTCTTTCGTTATCGGCCGCAGACCGCCGGTCGGTTTTCATTTTGCGCGACGATGCGACCGCCGCCGTCATCGTCTGGGTCGCGGACGACAGCGCGGCGGACCCGGGAAGCGAACGACCATGAACGTACGGCCCTCGCTGTGGCTCACGATCCTGCCGTCGCTGCTGCTGGTTGTCGCCGCGTTCGCCGCGGCGCCGACGGCCGCGGCGGCGCAGCGGCTGACGATCCGGCTGGTGCAGGCGACCCAGGAAGGCCAGGGCGCCTCCGAAGGTCTGCGCGACGTGGCGCCGCTGCTCGAACGCAACCTGCCGTTCCGCCGCTTCGATCTGCTGGAAAGCCGGACGATCCGGCTGCCGGCCTCCGAAACCGTGCTTTTCGCCGTCGGCCTCTCGGTGAAGTGCGAGGGCGGGGAGGAGGCGCTGTCGCTCTTCGTGCAGGCGGGCGGCACGGTGCTGCTGCAAACGCAGGTACGGCTCACCGGACAGACCCCGCTGATTCTGGGCGGGTTTCCCGCGCCGGGCGGGCGCCGACTGCTGGTGCTTACGGCGCGCTGAGCCGCTGCAGCAGTTCCGGCAGATCCACTTCGGTCTGCGCGCCGCCGGCCATATCCTTCAAAACGTAGACGCCCCGGGCGGCCTCGGCCCCACCGCGAATGACGGCGAACGGCGCGCCCGCCCGGTGGGCGGCGCGCAACTGTGCCTTCATGCTGCGGCCGGAAAGGTCCATGCCGGCGGCGACTCCCTGTTTGCGCAGCGTCTGCAACAGCGCGAGGAGTTCCTCGGCCTGGTCGGCGCCGGCGGCGACCAGCCAGACCCTCGGCCGGGCGGGCGACGCATCGGGCTTCGCTCCGCAGGCCTGCATCGCCAGCAACAGCCGCTCCATTCCGATCGCGAAACCCACCCCGTCGAGCGTCCGCCCGCCCACGTCCATGCGATATCGCCCGCCGCCGGCCAGCGCGTCCTGCGCGCCGAGGGCCGGGTGCGTGATCTCCCAGACGGTGTGGATGTAATAGTCCAGCCCGCGCACCAGCAACGGGTTGATGCCCGCTGGGATCTCGAGGCGGTCGAGCAGACGGCGCACATCCGCCAAGTAGGCGCGGCTCTCCGCGCCCATGGCCTCGCTGACGGGCGGAAGCGCGGAGACGAGCGCTCGGCAACCCGGCTGTTTGCAGTCGAGGATGCGCAGCGGATTCGTTTCATAGCGTCGGCGGCAGTCTTCGCACAGCTCGGCGCGCTGCGCGTCGAGCGCCAAGCGCAGCGCGCCGGTCACGGCCGCGCGATCTTCCGGCAGTCCGCGCGTGTTGATCTGGAGCGTGAAATCCGCGACGCCCAACTCCTGCAGCAGGTGCGCCAGCAGCGCGATGCACTCGGCGTCCGCCGCGGGCGAAGGCGCGCCGAGCGATTCCGCGCCGATCTGGTGGAACTGCCGCCGGCGCCCGGCCTGCGGCCGCTCCGCCCGGAACATCGGACCCAAATAGAAGAGCCGCGCCTCCGCGCGCTCGGGACCGCCGGCCGCGACGAACCGCATCACCCCCGCCGTACCCTCGGGCCGCAAGGCAATATCGCGCCCGCCCCGATCCTGGAGCGCGTACATCTCCTTCTGTACGACGTCCGTCCCCTCCCCGATGGCGCGGGTGAACACGGAACGTCTTTCCAGCAACGGCGTGCGGACTTCCGTGAATCCGTAGCGGTGAAACAGGCGCCGAGCCACGTCCTCCGCGCGCTGCCAGAGAAATATCTCGGGCGCGCAAAGATCCGACATGCCGGCCAGTGGTTGGGCGTCGCCGGCGCTCATGCCGTCCCGGTCATTTGCCGGTGACCTTCTGCCGCATGATCTTGCCGACCTTGAACTTTACGACCTTGCGATCCGGAATGATGACGGTATTTTCCGGCTTGTTCGGATTGCGGCCGATGCGGGATTTGCGGCGCTGAATCTTGAAGACGCCGAAATTACGGAACTCGACGGTTTCGCCGCGCTCGAGGCTGGCAATGATGCCGTCCAGGATACGGTCCAGAATATCCGCCACATCCTGTTGCAGATGGCCGGTTTCTGCCGCAATGCGCACCACCAGGTCACGCTTGGTCATCTTACCTCTCCTTGGGCTGCCGCTAGGCACCCGTAAGCCTTCAACCTAGCACTCCCGTCCCCCGCGTCAAGCACCATCCGGCGGCGCCGTCTTGTCCCGCGCGCGCGCCGGTGCTAGATTGGCCGCATCGAATCGCTTTGGGGTGAAACCCACTATGCCCCCGACTATAGACCGCCGGGCGTCCGCGGCCGGCCCCCGCGGATGCTGGACGCGCCAGTCCCTCCAGGCGGCGCTGATGGCGTTGATGGACGGCGCCGCCCTGCTCGCCGCGCTGCTGGTGGGTGACCTCGTTGCCGAGTGGTGGTATGGCGGCGCGCTCTCCCTGCGTTACAGCCTGTTGATCGTGCCGGCCTGGTGGGTGGGCGCCATCGTCTTCCGGCTGCTGCCCGGTTGGGGCTACGGGCGGTTGATCGAGCTGCAGCGCATCGGCGGACTGCTCAGTCTGATCTACGGCGCCGCGGCCATCGCGCTGTTTCTCACGCGCATTGCGCCGGCGGCCAACCGCGCCTCCTATTTCATCTCCTTCCTGGCCGCCGGCGTCCTAGTGCCGCTCGGCCGCTCCGCGCTGCGGACCGCGCTGCACCGCTCCCGGTTCTGGGGACTGCCCACGGACATATTTGCGCCGCCCGACCGCGCTGCCGAAATCGTGCGCGCCCTCGAGTCCGACCCCACATTCGGCTACCGGGTCCGAACGGCCGGCGCGGCCTGGGAAAGCGCCGGCGCGGCGCCGGAGGCGCACGACGCGGACGCGCCGCCGGCAGTCGCCATCGTCGCAATCTCCGCGGAAGGAATTGGCGCGGGCTCTGCGTCGTTCGAGGCCCTGACGGCCAAATATCCGACCGTACTGCTGGTGCCGAACTGGCCCGGCGCGCCAACGCTATGGATGGAACCGCGTGACCTGCACGGGGTGCTGGCCCTCGCCATCACGAACAACCTCGCCGATCCGCGCGCGCGTTTTCTGAAACGTTCGCTGGAGATCGGCGCCGTCGCCCTGACGGCGCCGATCTGGGCGCCGCTGACGGGCTTGCTCGCGATGCTGGTCTGGGCCGGCGGCGGCGGTCCGTTCTTCGCGCAGGACCGCATCGGGCGCGCCGGCCGCGCGTTCCGTTCGTGGAAGCTGCGCACGATGGTTCCGAACGCGGATCGGGCGCTGGAAGAGCGCCTGCGCGGCGACACCGCTCTGCGCGATGAATGGAACGCCGGCTTCAAGTTGCGCGACGATCCGCGCGTCACCCGCATCGGCCGCGTCTTGCGGCGGTGGTCGCTCGACGAATTACCCCAGCTCTGGAACGTGCTGCGCGGCGAGATGTCGCTCGTGGGCCCGCGACCGCTGCCGGCCTACCATCACGAGCGGCTCTCCCCGGAGGCCCGGCGGTTGCGCGAGGTCGCCCCGCCCGGCATTACCGGCCTGTGGCAGGTGTCCGGCCGCAGCGACAGCAGCCTCGCGGAGATGGAACGGTGGGACGCCTACTACGTGCGGAACTGGTCGGTCGCCCTCGACCTGATCGTGCTGGCCAAGACGCTGCGCGCCGTGCTGTCGCGCCGCGGGGCGTATTGACGGCGCCCCGGCTCAAGGGCGGAGACCGGTGTCGAAATGGTCGGGCCAGACTGCGACGGCCGCGCGCACCGATTCGGAAAGGCCGGCCACGGTACGGTTGCGGCGTTCGGCGCCGGAGAGCCGGACAACGTGGAGCGCGCCGAACCCCGGCGCCAGAGACAGAAGAACTCGCGCATCGCCGTCGCCTTCCAACCGCACGACGAACGGGGTATCGGC
This sequence comes from uncultured Verrucomicrobiota bacterium, assembly GCA_964386675.1. GTDB lineage: Bacteria > Verrucomicrobiota > Kiritimatiellia > PWTM01 > PWTM01 > CALGXT01. The sequence goes on along the minus strand of CAYLTB010000023.1, from coordinate 18,363 downwards.
CATCCAGGCCGCCGTGTGTCCTTCCCATCGCCCACGGGCGGCGGACAGCGTCTCCGGTCGAACAAAAATCCACTCGCGCCATCCGAAACACTCGGCCAGTTGTTGCCATCGCTCCTGTTCGACGTCCGGCTCGCCGGCTTCGCCGAGGACGATCAGGTACGGCACCGCAGCGCCGCCCAACGGCAGCAGCCGGCGGCCGGCGGCCGCGGCGCGCCAGTCCTCCACGGCTGTGGATGTACTGCTGGGCGCCACGCGCAGCAGCGAGCGCAGATCCGCGCACCAGAACGGGGCCTCCGCGCGATCGTACGGGACGAACACCGGCGTCTGTCCCGACGCGCGCACGGCCAACGCCACGATCTCGCGCATCGGCGTCGCCAGCACGGGCACGCAGCCCGAAGCGTCCTCGGGCCAGCGGACCACGGAGCGGGCGGCCTGCCAGAGGCGATGGTTGTGATCGTGCGCCGAACCGGCGGGCCGCCGCTCGCGCGCGTTCCACAGCAGCGCGCCCATCGGCACGAGGCCGTCGGCGCTCGGCAGATAGGCGGGATGGTTCAAGCACAGGCGCGGCGCATCGCGGAAGGGCAGCCGAACACCGATCGCCAGCGGCAGCAGCGCGGCTGCCGCGAGCGCCGCGCCGCCCCAGCGCCGCGCCGGCCGTCCCCACCCCGCGCGCAGCCATCGCCGGCCGCGCCGCGAAGCCAGCAGGATCGTCAAGGCCTGCGCGCCGGCCAGCCAGTGCCGGGTGGAGCACAGTTGCGCGGCGTAAAAGGCGAACGGCAGCAGCAGCGCCGGCAATCCCAGCGCCGCGAAACCCCGGCCCCGCCGCGCACGAAGTGCCGCGCGCAACAGCGCGCCCAGCGCGGCAAGCAGCAGGATGCCGGCCGCGCCCAGCCCGAACACCGTGTAGGCGGCGGCCGCGGCCGGCCGCCATAGCGGCTCGAACACGCCGCCGCCCGCGCCCCGACGCAGCCCGATGCCCAGCGCGACGGCGGCGAACGGCGCAAGGGCGATCGCCCACGTCCGGGCGCTCCGCAAGAACGCGCCGACCCGCGCGCGCGGCGCGAAGCACCACGCAAACAGCGGCGCCAGCAACAGCGCGTCGGAGCGCGCCGCCGCCGCGGCGAAGAGCAGCGGAACGGCCAGCGCCCGCAGGCGACGCGCGCGGCGCCGTTCGCCGACGCGCCACGCGAGCAGGCCGCCGAACAGGAAGCCGGCGGAAACGAAATTGGACGCTAGAAATGACGAATGCACCAGCACCGCCGGCGAAAGGCCGACGGCCAGCAGCCCGAACGCGGCAAGCCGCGAGCGCCGGCCCACATCGGCGGCCAAGGCGATCAGCGGAATCCAAAACAGCGAGAACGACAGCGCATTGCCGGCCGCCACCGGATCGGCGCGCGGCGCGACGCGCAGCGCCAGCGCCAGCAGGTGATAGGTCAGGTAGTAATTCTCGTAGCGGTAGAACGGCGCGCCCCACGCGGATACTTCGCGGCGCGCCAGTTGGCGCGCCCCGGAAAGCAGGGCCGCCTGATCGCTCTCGTGCATCACGCCGCCCACGTGCGCCGCCAGGAACAACGCCGCGGCGCACAGTACAACGACCGGCCATGTCCGCCCGGTTTCCCCCGTGCGTCTATCCCGAATATCCGTATTTGACATCGCGGTCATCGCCGCCGGCCGGCCCCGGCGCCGCGCACCCACGGCGCGGAGCCCCGGGCTCCCGGCTCCAGCATCTCGACGCGCCTTTCCCTACTCATAGCGCCGCAATCCCAGCGTCTCCAGCAGCAGGGCGCCCAGAAAGGCCGTGTTATTGACCAGGTACCGCCGGGCGAGCCGCCGGGGCTCCGTGGCCATCCGAAAGAGCCACTCCAAGCCGCTGCGACGCATCCAGACCGGCGCCTGTCGCTTGAGACCGGACAGAAAGTCGAACGCCGCACCGACGCCGATCAATGCGCTCGCGCTCAGGGCCGGCCGGTGCGCCGCCATCCAGCGCTCCTGCTTCGGCGTGCTCAGGCCGACCCAGACGATGTCGGGCCGCGCGGCGTTGATGCGGGCGACCAGCTCCGCATCTTCGTCGGGCGTCATCGCCCGAAACGGGGGGGAATGCGTCCCGACGATCTGCAAGCCGGGGAATCGCGCGACGAGCCGTTCCGCCAGGCGCGCCGGCGTTCCGGGCGCGCCGCCCATCAGGTAATGGCGGTAACCGCGGGCGGCGGCGCGCTCGCAGAGCGCCAGCATCAGGTCCGGACCATACACCCGTTCGGCCTCGGGATGTCCCCGGCGGCGGCTGAGCCAGACGAGCGGCATTCCGTCGGCCGTGACGAGGCCCGCGGCGTTGTGGATCGCCCGCAGCGCGGGGTCGCGGCGGCTCTCCATAACGCCATGTACGCCGGTGACGCAGACGTAGTGCCGTTCGCCGGCGGCGATCCAGTGCTCCACGGTCTCGACGGCGCGGCGAATCGTCAGCACCGAGACCTGTACGCCCAGAATGTTCACCCGCGGTTCCATTTTCCAAGCCTTGGAAAAACAACGTCGCACATTTTCCAAGCCTTGGAAAGACCCCGCCGCCGGGATCGCCGGGCCATCCGTCCCGGCCGCGCTGCCCGAGGGCCGCGCTCGACCGCCGGACCGCCGTTTGCTAGGCTGTTTTCTCGATGCATGTCATCGGCAACATCCTGAGACGCCGGGGCCGCGCGGTCACGTGGTTGCTGGCGACGGACTGGCTGATCCTGGTGGGTGCCTTTGCGGTGGCGCTGTACTTCCGGCGATACGCGCCAGAGACGAACATCATCATGATCCGCCAGCGGTTCCGGATCGTGCCGGAATTGACGTTCGCCATGGTGTACGCGCTGGTGTTCCTGGCCGTTTTCTCGATGCTCGGGCTCTACCTGCGGAAGACGTGGCTGTCGCGCTGGTTGCACGCGGGCGTGATCGTGGAAGCCGCCACCCTGCTGGTGCTGGGCTACCTGCTGCTGCGCGGCACGTTCAAGTGGGGCTTCCTGGTGCAGTGGCGGCACGTGATCCTGTATTGGTACGCGCTGGCGCTGCTGGGCCTGCTTGTCCACCGGCTGCTGATCTTCCCGTGGCTGCTCCGCGTCGGCATGGCGCGGGGTCTGCGACGGCGCGTGGCGCTGATCGGACAAAGCGACCTGACGCGCCATTTTCTCGAACACTGGCGCGAGAACCCCGAGGCGGCCCCGATCGAACCGATCGGGATCGTGACCGATCGCGAAACGGACGCCGATATCGGATTGCCCCGGCTGGGACGCATCGCGGACCTGTCCCGGCTTGTGGCCGAGCACCGGCTCGAAGGCGCGGTCATCTGCGATCCCGCGCTGGATTACGATGGACTAATGGCCCTGATCGAGGAGTGCGTGCGGCTCTTCGGGTGGGTGGACGTGCATACGGAGAAGTCCGCCGTCTGGCACTCCCGGGCGGACGCCGACAAGTATTTCGACATTCCGTTCGCGCGCATCACCTCCGTCACGCGAAACCCGTTCTACTTTGCTTTCAAGCGCGTTTTCGATGTCACCGCCTCCGGACTGGCGCTGCTGCTGCTCTCGCCGCTGCTGGCGGTGCTGGCGGTGCTCGTCAAGCTGTCGTCGCCCGGCCCGGTGTTCTATGTGCATCACCGCATCGGCCGCGGAGGCCGGCCGTTCGCCTTTTACAAGTTCCGCTCCATGCGGGTGGGCGCGGACGCAGACCCCGAGCGCAAGGCCGCCATTCTCGCACACATGAAGGAGGGCCGCGCCAGCGGCAAGGTCGTCAACGAGGCAATGATTACCCCGCTGGGCCGATTCATCCGGAAGTGGGGTCTCGACGAAATCCCGCAGCTCTGGAACGTGATCCGGGGCGACATGGCGCTGGTGGGGCCGCGGCCGCTGCCGCCCGACGAATACGAAGCGCAGGATCCCTGGCAGAAACGGCGTTTTGACATCACGCCCGGCTGTACCGGACTTTGGAAGGTGATGGTGGCGAAGGGCGGCGGCACGTTCGACAACACCGTGCTATACGACCTCTACTACGCGCGCAACATGAACCCGCTGCTCGACCTCTTCATCTTATTCCAGACCGCGTGGCTCGTTCTGCGCGGGCGCGCGGATGCTCGGTGAAGAACGCCGGGGACGTCGGGGGCGGTGGCGGCCGGCCGTTCAGCCGCCCGCAAAAAAACCGCGCACGGCGGCGCAGACCTCGTCCACCTGCGCCTCCGTGATTCCGGCGAACATCGGCAGCGAGACGATCTCGTCGCAGCACGTCTCGGTCAACGGGTAATCGCCGCGCTTCCACCCCATGCCCGCATATGCCTTCTGCAAGTGGATCGGCACCGGATAGTGAATGATGCAGCCGATGCCCTTCGCGGCGAGGTGCTTCATCAGCGCGTCGCGCCGCTTTGTGCGGATGACGTAGAGATGGAAGACGTGTTCGACGCCCGGCATCGTCTGCGGCGTTAGGACGTCGCCCACGCCGCGCAAGCGTTCCGAGTACCAGCCTGCGGCGCGGCGGCGCGACGCGTTCCAATCGTCGAGGTGGCGCAGCTTGACCGACAGGATCGTCGCCTGCAGCGTATCGAGCCGCGAATTCTCGCCCAGCTCGTCGTGATAGTATTTCACCGACGAACCGTAGTTGCGCAGCGTGGCGATACGCCGGGCGAGCGCCTCGTCGTTGGTCGTCGCCACGCCCGCGTCGCCGCACGCGCCGAGGTTCTTGCCCGGGTACAGACTGAACGCCGACACCACGCCGAACGTCCCCACCCGACGACCGCGGTAGCGGGCGCCGTGCGCCTGCGAAGCGTCCTCGATGACGGCGAGGTTCCGCCGCCGCGCGATATCCAGGATCGGATCCAGGTCCGCCGGCTGGCCGTAGAGGTGAACCGGCATGATCGCGCGGGTCCGGGGCGTGATGCGCGCCTCGATGTCGCGCGGGTCAATATTGAAGTTCGCGGGGTCCATCTCCGCCAGCACCGGGCGGGCGCCGACGCCCGTGATCGCCAGCGCCGTGGCGATGAACGTGTTCGCTGCCGTGATGACCTCGTCGCCCGGGCCGATGTCGAGCGCGCGCAGCGCCAGCTTGATCGCGTCGAGCCCGGAGGCGACGCCGACGCCGAACCGGCATTCGGAAAAGGCCGCGAAGGCCTTCTCGAACTCCTCGACCTCGGCGCCGAGGATAAAGTTGCAGTTGCGCAGCACCTGCTGCACGCGGGGCGCCACCTCCGCCTCGATCGAGGCCATCTGCGCCTTCAGGTCAACGAACGGAACGCTCATGGTATTCCCTTTTTGAGTCACCCGGCAAAACCCGATGTATTGCGGCGCTAAAGGACCGAAAAGACGGCCGAGCGTCCGGGGTATGAACCCGGGCAGGGCCCGGCCGCGATTTGCGCAACACTACAATAGACGGGATGTTATCATCGCTTGGCACCGGCATCAACGGGAAAAGGCGGCTTTGCGATCGCCAGATCATCGCACCCGGAGAAGGGTCGGCTGGCCGCGGCTGTAGTGCAGGCACACGCGCTCCACGCCTTTGATCCGGCGCGCGGCTGCCCGAACCGTCTCGATCAGTTCGATCGCCACCGCCGGCCTTGAGGATCCCCCCTGCAACAGGTAATCCGGCGCCACCACAAGATGCAGGATTTCGACCAGCTCCGGCTGCGCCCGATGGAAAAGAATGGCGCCAGCCAGGTGCTCCTCCGTACCGTCTTCCGAGGCCAGCGCGAACAGACTCTGAACCGGTCCGAGCGCGCCGATGGAAATGCCCAAGCCCCCGGTCTGCTCATGGCTCACGATGGCAGGAACGCCAAACCGATTGACGCTTTCCACAATGGTCTTTTGGAACCGCCCTTGGTCGGGATGAAAGAACAGCAACTCCTCCAGGTCCTTGCGGAAGGCTTTGGGCAAAAAAGAAACATAGCGCACTTTCACGGCGTGGCTCCGGACCGGGACCATCCCTTGAGTATGCCCGCGCTCACCGCCACGGCACGGCACCGGCGCATCAACCGCCGTCGGCCGCCGTATCGCGACGCAAGGTCTTGAACCGGTCGCTGTGTAACGGCGTGTTCACGACCCGGATCTTGACCGGACGCTTGAACGAGGACAGCGACTCCGCGCACACCTTTCGCACGATGCGCCGCACCTCGTCGGGCGCGGCGGCGGCATCCGCGGGCCGCACCGTGGCCACGACGACGCGGCCCAGCAGCGGATGCGGCTCGCCGGTCACTGCCGCCTCGAGGATTCCCGGCGTTTTGAGGATGGCCGACTCGACTTCCGCAGGATACACCTTCTGGCCGCCCACGTTGATGATGTCCGACTTGCGCCCGAGAATTCGGAGGAACTCGCCGTCCTGTTCGACCTGGTCTCCCGTGTTCAGCCAGCCCTCGGCATCGAACGGGGATGGCGCGTTCAAGTAGCCCAGCATGCTGGCCTGGGACTTGATCCAGAGAATGCCGTCGCGCACTTGGTACTGAAACCCATGGCCGCCGAGCGTCATCCACAGCGAACCGCGCTCCCGGGATCGCGAGGTGCAAATACCGACCTCTGACATGCCGTATGTCTGCCGGAAATCCGCATTCGGAAAGGCCTCCGTCGCGCGCTGCAGCGTGGCCTCCGGCATGACTTCCGTGCCGTAGGAGATCAGTCGGATGGAACTCAGATCGTAACGCCGCCACGCGCCGTCCAGCAGCAGTAAGTTGAGGAAGGATGGCGTCACCGGCAGCAATTCGACGCGCCGCCGCTCCACGGTGCGGCAGACGGCATCGGGGGTCCGCTCCGACACGGTCACGACCGTGCCTCCGCTCCGGAGCGTATAGAACAGCGTGTTGAGGCCGCCGATGTGGTCCAACAACAGGAACGTGAGAGTGCGAAAGTCGGCGCCAGGCTTGCGGTAGCGCTCCAGGAGCGCCGCGGCATCATGGACGATACCTTTGGGCCGGCCGGTGGACCCGGATGAAAATAGCACAATGCCGGGCCGGCCGTCCGCGCGCAGCCGTTCCAGCAACTCGTGCGGGGCGGGTGCGCTCCGCCGCCGCAAGGACTCCGGCAATCCCTGGCGGCATTCCACCGTCGCGGTCACCGACGCCATCTGCAGCAGATCGGGCACCTCGGGCGCCGTCTTGCCACCCAACGGCACGGCGATGAGCCGCCGGTCGAGCATCGCCAGCAAGGCGGCGCAGGTGTCGGGGCCGAAATCCCCCGTCAGCGCGACCACCGCGCCAGGCTCCGCCCCCTGCGCGCCCAACCATTCGCTCCAGCGAGCCACGCGCGCGCGGAAGGCAGCATAGGTCTCCGTCTGCCGCTCATCCGCTAATGCCTCGCGGTCGTCATAGGCGGACAGTCCCTGGAGAAACCATTCGATCCCGCCGCTCATCCCACACCTCCCAAGTAGATAACCTGCCCCGTAATGTAGCCGGCTTCGGCGGAGGTCAGAAACGACACGACCGGCCACAGGTCCTCTTTGGAGCCCAGTCGCTTGATCGCCAACCGACCGACCAGCGCGTCAATGCGATCCCGGGGCACGTTGCGGATCAGGTCGGTCGGAATCGGCGACGGACCGATCGCGTTGCAGGTGATGCCGAATCCGGCCACCTCGCGCGCAAAAACGCGGGTGAATTCCTCATTCGCGGCCTTCGCCGCGGCGTACATGGCTTCGCCCTCCAGCCGCAGCGGAACGGCCACCGACGAAAAATTGACGATGCGTCCGTATTTGGCCCGCTGCATGACCTTGGCGCACTCGCGGCTGGCCAGAAATGTGCCGAGCGTGTTGACCAGCAACAGACGTCGGGCCGTCTCCGCCGGCATCAGCAGCGAGTGGTTCATCGAGGCCACGCCGGCGTTGTTGATCAGAATGTCCACGCGTCCGGCCTGCCGCGCCGACCGCTGTACCCAGGCGGCCACCGCCTTCTCATCGGTGACGTCCAGCAGCGTGAAGACATAGCGCTCATGCCGCAGGGTTTCATCCGGGACGACCGCGCAGCCGAAGACGCGCGCGCCGGCCGCCAGGTACTGCTGCGCCAGGAACTGGCCGAGCCCCTGGCTCGTGCCGGTGATCAACACCACCCGATCCGCGAATGCACTCACGGCGCGCCGCCTCCGGTCCCCCCCTGCGCCTCGCGCATCAGTTCGAGCACGTAGTCCGCCAGCGTGTCCACGGTGCGGAATGGACTGTGCCGCAGCGACATCGCCTTCTCGTTGACGATGGTGATGGACAGGTCCATCTGCTCCGAGAGGCGCTGCTCGATCCCCGCGGTCAACATGACAAAGGCCATGGAATCCAGCGGCGATTTCGAGCCGATCAGGTGCAATTCCCCGGTGATGCCCTCCGGGGGAAGCTCCACGGACTGCGCCTCCACAATCTCGCGCAAGACCTCCTTCACCAAGGCCTGCATTTCTTCTCGGGTCATGGATACCTCTTTCTTTTTTCTGCCATCGTTGCCTCGGCCTTTTCACGCCGGCGTTTCGACCGGCACGGGCGGCAGAATCCGGGCGCCGCGCAAGTCCAGTTGAACAGCGCCCCAGGACAGCCCCACACCAAAACCCGCGAGCACGACGGCGCCGGCGGGCCCCTGCCCGGCCGCATCCGCCAGGGCCAGTGGAATGGACGCGCACGAGGTGTTGCCGTAGTCGCGCAACGCCAATACCAGTTTCGCTTCGGGAATGCCGATTTTACGGGCCAGATTGCGCAGGATGAACTCGTTGGCCTGATGCAGCACAAAGCGCTCGATCCGGTCCATACCCAGTCCCGAGGCCTCCACCACCGCCCGGATCACCGGGGGAACCTCCCGCATCGTGAACGAGAACACCTCCAGGCCGTTCATCCGAAAATCCTCGTCGCAGCGCTCGTTGCCGTCTGCGTCCCGAACCCGCACGCCGGTCTCGGGCGACTTCGGACGGCGGAATCCCCCGGCGGGAACCATCAAGTGCCGCCAGCCGCTGCCATCCGTGCCGAGGTTGAAATGCGCGGCGCCGGCGCCGGGAACGAATTCAACGGCCGTCGCCGATCCGGCGTCGCCAAACAACGGGGCCGAGGTGCGGTCCATTGGGGACACCAGCCGGCTCATCGTGTCGCCCGCCAGCAACAGCGCGCGCCCTCGCCGCAACGCCGACAACAATGCCATGGCCGTCCACAGGCCGTACACGTATCCGGAACATCCGAGATTGATGTCCAGCGCCGCGGCCTTCTTCGGCAGCCCCAGTTTCCCGTGCAGCACGCAGGCGGTGGACGGCTGGATGTAATCGGGCGTCTGGGTGACGACCACCAGCGCATCCAGGGAGTCCCGGGGCCAATCGAGCGTCGCAAGCAATTCGAGCGCGGCGCGTTCGCACAGGTCCGAAGCGCAGAGCGAGGGCGGAGCAATCCGCCGGCGACGCACACCGGTGGATGCGGCGATCTTTGCCGCATTCTCTGCCGAGCCGGCACAGGCGATTAGACTCTCCAGCCCCGCGGACGCCTCGGGGACGGCGGCCGCGATGCCGGCCACCCGGCAATCGGATATCGTTGAGACGGCCACGTTTTATTCCGAATCTTGAAAGAAACCGAACGGCTGGAATCTACCGGACGCGTCCGACTCGCGCAACCCGCAAGGCCTTGCGGAACGCTCGGCGGCCGGCGCCGCGCGCGAAGGCGGCCCTGCTCGACCGCACGCGCAACGCCCATTGGCGGGGGTGAAAGCGGCGCGCCGAACAGGACGACGCTGCGCGCGGGCCACCCCGCGAGGTTATCCTGCGCCCCCCGCCTTCGAGAGCCGCCGGGCCACCTGTTGCGCCAGCGCCGCCTGTTTTTCGAGAAACGCCCGGATGCGCGGCCATTCCTCGCGCGTGACCTCGAACCACAGCATGTCCTGTACGACACCGTTAAAAACCCGCGACTGCCGGTCAATGTTCGTCTCCCGCGCGCCATACCGACGGTGGAAACTCAACACCCGGGTATTGCGCGTCGAGACGCTCATCCGGATCTTTTCGAAACCGAGCCGCTCAAAGGCCACCCCGTAGATCAGCAGGCAACTGGCCGCCGCCGCCGTGGTGCCGGGCCGCAGGACCCACCGGCCCGGTTCCGCTGCGGTGTCGCTCAGCCGCGTCAACGAAATCGTCCCCACCGGGCCACACCCCTCCAGCTCGATGATGAAACAACTGTCGTCGGAGCTCGCCTGGACTTTTCGGATCCAAGCCGCCTGGGCGGCCACGCTGGGCGGCGGGTCGCCGATCCGGCCGATGACGTGCGGCGCGGTGCGCAGCGCGTACATGAACGGCGCATCGGATTCCCCGGCGCATCGGAGAGTTACGCCAAATCCCGACACGGATTGATCGTATAGCATCAGCCACCTCCGCGGGTTCCACGGCTAGCCGGCGCGAAGACCGGCGGAAAATCCCCCGTCCACCACGAGCGAGGCGCCGGTAATCCAGCGCCCGGTATCGGCCAGCAGATACGCGACCGCCGCCGCGACGTCCGAGCCGTCGCCCAACCCCAGCGGATGCAGGGCGCTCAAGCGTGCGAACTGTTCCGGGGACATGCGCTTTTCGGTCTCGGAAGTCATCTCGCTCCGAACGATCCCCGGCGTGACGCAATTGACCGTAATGCCCTCGTCCGCAAACTCGAGCGCGAGCGAGCGCGCCAAGGAAAGCAAGGCGCCTTTGCTGGAAGCGTAGGCCGACAGCGAAGGCGAACCGACGGTCGCGGCCACCGATGCGAGGAACACGATCCGTGCCGGCGTGGATCGGGTGGTCTTCCGACGGAACGCCCGAGCCAACTCCAGCGCGGCCAACCAATTCACGCGCATGACGCGCTCCGCGTCGGCCGGGGCGACATATCGGGCCGGCAACCGCAACTGAATGCCGGCGCAGTGAACCAGACCGTGAAGTTTGCCCATCCGGTCGGCAAGCGCCTGCATCCAGGGCGCGATTTCTTCCACCTGTTCGAGGTTCTGGGGGGCCACCACATGCCCTTCACCCGCCAATTCGCAGAAAGTGCGCTCCAGCCGCTCGGAATCGCGTCCGCCCAACGCCAACCGCGCGCCCAGCCGGCTCAACAAAACCGCGGTGGCCCGTCCGATGCCCGAAGAGGCACCCGTGACCAGCACAGTCCGGCCGGATAAATCCATTGGATTGACGCTCGCACTCATGGGATCGCCCTGCGGCGTGAACTCCCTTCAGACGGCCGCCAGAGAGGACGGCAGAGCCTGCGGCAAACGTCGAACGATCACGAGACCCCCGCCAGGCGAAGCAAGTCCGCCACCGTACGACTGGCCGCCAGGTCGGACGGCGCCACCGCCACCCCCAACTGGCTGTCCACCATGGCAATAAACCCCATGGCGGACATGGAATCCCAACCCTCCAGGGAGGACAGATCTTCTCGGCCGGTGATGCTGCCGGGAGGCGCCTCGATGACCTTTTCGAATTCCTTGAGAAACTCGGACCGGTTCATGCTGTATTCCTTTCCCTGCCGGCGGCTCGATGGCAAATCGGACCGCGCTATCGCGAAAACTGGGTCTGCACGTCTTCGAGGACCTCGACCACCTGGGCGCCGAACCGCGCGTCGGAAAGCCGAACTGAGCGGGTCGCCAGCGCCGACAGAAAGTCCTCGCACAACTGCCGAAGGGGCTCCTTGACGGCGACCTTGGGGCTGACGATGTCGCCGTCGCGCAACAGGTACTTGAATTCGCCGAAGGTGGGCTCGGCCGGAGATTCGACGGTGATGCCCTTGTGATAGATGCGGATCGGCTCCTGCACATTGAGGTCGTCGAACGCGACACGAGCGCGGCTGCCCGAAATATCGAGGAAGCGCTCTTTGTTGGCGTCTGCCCAACTGACACAGATATTGGCGATGATGCCGCTGGGGAACACGAGGTTGATGAAGGCGGCGTCCTCGCGGCCGTTACGGAGCAGCCGGCGCCCGACCGCCTGCACGGCACAAGGTTTCTCGCCGAACAGGTACAGAAACATCGAGACGTCGTGCGGCGCCAGATCCCACACGGCGTTGACGTCCTGCCGGACCAGCCCCAGATGTGTGCGGCGCGCCTTCGCATAATACACGTCGCCGACGACGCCCGCGTCGAGGTACCCTTTGATCTGCCGAACGCTCGAGTTGAACAGGAACGTGTGCGCGACCATGAGGACCCGGCCGCCTTTTTCCGCCTGGTCTGCCAGTTCATTCGCCTCCGAGGCCTTCAGCGTGAACGGCTTCTCCGCCAACACGTCGAGGCCGGCGCGCAGCGCCTCGGAAATGACCGCATAGTGTGTCGAGGCAACGGTAGCCACCACGACCGCATCACATACACCGGCGGCGATCAATTCGGAATGGCTTGCGAATGAGCGGGGATTTCCGTGGGCTGCTGCCACCGCCTGCCGCTTCGCCGCTTCCGTATCCGCGATCGCAGTCAACTCCACCCCGGGCATCCCGGAAAACAGTCGAACATAGTTCTTGCCCCAGTGCCCGCACCCGATGACGCCGATCCGAATCTTCTGCTCGCTCACTCGATGATCCCCTTTGCTGTTCCGACAACGCCGCATTTCACGGCTGGAAAGCCTTTCATAGTCTTTTCCCTGATGCAAGAGCAATCGGCGGAAAGCGCGCAGGCGACCCGCGGGTTTCAGACATCGGCGGCGACCTCCCGGATGAGCCGTTCGAGATCGTCGAGAAACCGCTTCATCGTGAAACGCTCCTCGTAACGCTTCCGCCCGGCCGCACCCAATCGCGTGCGCAGCGCCGGATCGCACGCCAGTCGCTCCAGGGCGTCCGCATAGGCAGCGACATTACCGACCGGGCAGATGAAGCCCGTCTCGGCGTTCACGACGACGTCCCTCGGCCCGCGCCAGTCCGACGCCACTACCGGCAGCCCGTAGGCCATCGCTTCCAGCGCGACGACACCCAGGGATTCCCACTCGTAGAATGTCGGGAAGAATAACACGTCGGCGTCCGCAAACTCCTGCCAGAGCGCACGGTCCGTCAACACCCCGCGCTGCACCATGCGGTCCGATATTCCGAGCGCCGCCAGCCGGCGCTCCGCCGCGAGCCGCTCCGCTTCCGAATACCAGGCGCCCGCCGTATGCAATTCTGCGTCAATCCCGCGCCGCCGCAGTTCCGCCAACGTCGCGATGGCGTCGAATATGCCTTTTGTCCGACGATGAATGCCGGCGAACAGAATTCGAAATGGGCCGCCGGTGCGGGCTTTCGGCAGAATCGGGATGTCCCGCCCGCAGGGAATCACGGCCACGCGCCGAGCGCCGAGCGCCTCGCCGTCGGCCCGTCCGACTTCGGTTTGCACGATGGCGGCGTCGGGCTTTCCGTAGGCCCGCAGCCCCATCCGCCGCACCGCGGCATGGCGTTGCAGATAGTCCGACAATCCCGCCGCGTGAAAATGGAAGATGGTCGTCCGCGCCCGAGGGCGAACCGCCGAGAGAAAGACGATGTCGCGCCACACGGCCATCGGGCGCGCCGGCGCCGGGGGATAGTACAGGACGGACCCCGAATGCTCGCGCAAAGCCTTTCGTGTACGGCGGATGAGGTGGAAGAGATGGCCCACCTTGCCCCAGGAAAACGAACCGGCCTCCGCGACCGACGCGCTGAAGGCCATTCGGACCGGCACGACCGGGAGGCGTTCGCGCAGTCCCTCGATCATGGCCGCGATCATGATCGCCTGGCCTTCGTGGGGCGGCGGTGTTTGTCCAACAACTATCACCGTGGGGCGGCTCATGGGTGGTGCGGCGCCTGCTTGACTGACATCTCTCGATCCAATATCCAGGTGTCCTTGCCCACAGCCGAATCGGCGTCGGTATCGCGATCAGAGCGTTGGAAGCTTTCGACAGCAATAACCCATGACCGCGGCGCGGAACGGAGTCCGGCCAAACCCTTCTTCAGATTCCTGATTCCAGAACAACGGCCGGAACGAAGAATCATTCGCCTGAAACGCTCAGCCGTGATTCAAGCGCGTCCGCAACTCGGTGCGCCGTGCGTCCATCCCACAACGGAATGACCGGCGCCGGTCGCCCTTTCCATCGCGCGATCGCCGCTTCCGCTTCCGACGCCAGATCGCTCCGCTCCGGATCGACCAGCCGATTCGTGCCGAGCGTGATCGTCACCGGCCGCTCCGTATTGGGCCGCACGGTGAGACAGGGCGTGCCCAGGAAACTGGTCTCCTCCTGGATCCCCCCGGAATCGGTGATCACGACGGCCGCCCGGGTTTGCAGCGCCAGAAAATCCAGATAGCCAAGCGGTTCCAGCAGCGTCAGGCGACCGGTCGGAAGCCCGGCGTTTTCCAGGGTCTTCCTCGTCCGGGGATGCACAGGGAAGACCACCGGCATCCGCTCCGCGTAGCGGGAAAGCTGCGCGACGATCAGGCCCAGCCGCTTGGGATCATCCACATTGGACGGCCGGTGCAGGGTCACCAGACAGAACGGCCGGCCATCGAGGCCCAGCCGGCCCGCGATGTCCCGCGCCCGCGCCTTGTCGAGGACGGAAACCAGGCTGTCGATCATGATGTTGCCCACGCAGACGATCTTCTCCGCGGGCACGCCTTCCCGCGCCAGGTTCGCGTTGCCCTCCTCCCCGGGCGTCAGCAGCAGGTCAGCGACGGCGTCCGTGACGATGCGGTTGATCTCCTCCGGCATGGTGCGGTCGCCGCTGCGCAGACCGGCCTCGAGGTGGGCGGTAAAGATGCCCATCTTGGCTGCGACCAGCGCGCCGGCCATCGTCGAATTCACATCACCGACCACCAGCAGCGCGTCGGGCCGTTCCCGTTGAAAGAGTTCTTCGAGCGCGATCATGACGCGGGCGGTCTGGGCGGCATGCGGGCCGGAACCCACGCCGAGAAAATGATCGGGCCTGCGCGCGCCGAAGTCCTCGAAGAAGACGTCGTTCATCAGCGGGTCATAGTGCTGACCCGTATGGATCAGCGACGCGCGCCAGCGATCGGCGCGTCGCTCCAGTTCCCGCATGACCGGGAACACCTTCATGTAATTCGGCCGCGCACCGGCCACTACGGCAATGCTCTTTTTCACGCTCATGTTTCCTGATGCTGTTCCATCCTGCGTCTATGGAAAAGATGCCCGTCCCCACGACTCATGGGGATCCGCGATCTCGCGCGATTACCCCTTCGCCAGGGGCGCCGGGGTGCGGCCGTTTGAAGGCATCGTCCATTCGATTTTTCTTCGGCGGCTGATGGCGGCCGGGGCCGCACCGGCTCCTGGGGTCCCTGGTCCCAGAATAACCGCCTCATATGCCGGATCCATTTTCAGCGCTCGTCTGCGGCGCAACGGACGGTCTATGCGGTCAATTTCACCTGCGCTTCGATCCACCGGTAGGTCTTCTCAATGCCGATTCGCAGCGGCTGCGACGGCGCCCAGCCAAGCTTCTCGCGGATCAGCGAGTTGTCGGACGCCCGACCACGAACGCCCAGCGGACCGGGAACGTGCCGCAAGGTCAGCCGTTTCCCGGCAATCTCGGCCGCCATGCGCGCCAGGCCGTTGATGGAAATCAATTCCTCGGAACCGATATTCACCGGGCCGGGGAAATCGGATCGCATCAGACGCTGCACCCCTTCGAGACACTCGTCAATGAAGAGGAACGTGCGCGTCTGCTCGCCATCCCCCCAGATCTCGATCTCGCCGCCGTCCTCGGCCTGGGCCACTTTGCGGCATATCGCCGCCGGCGCCTTTTCTCTTCCGTCGTTCCAGGCGCCCTCCGGCCCGAAGACGTTGTGGAACCGGGCGATACGGACGTCGATTCCGAAATTGCGGGCATACGCCAGATAGAGCCTTTCCGAGAAGAGTTTCTCCCAGCCGTACTCGCTGTCCGGCCCGGCGGGATAGGCATCCGTCTCCTTCAGGCCCCGCGCGCGCGGGTCACCCTGAATGCGCTCCGGATAGATGCAGGCCGACGATGAATAGAACACCCTGCGCGGGCGTTTTCGCCGGCATTCCTCGGCGACGTTCAGGTTGATCAAGGCGGAGTTATGCAGGATTTCGGCGTCGTGCGCGCCGGTGAAGATGTAGCCCGCGCCGCCCATGTCCGCGGCCAGTTGATATACCTCGTCGAAGCCCGGCGTCAGCGCCTCCGCCACGACGGCCGGGTCGCGCAGGTCGCCGATCCTGAAATCGTCCGCCGCCGTCGCCGCAAACTCGGGCCGTTTGAGGTCCACGCCGCGGACCCAGTACCCCTCGCGCTTCAGGCGTCGGGCCAGGTGCGCTCCGATGAAACCGCCCGCCCCCAAAATTAATGCCCGCTTCATCGCTCGGGTTCCGTTAGCGCCTCGCTCGGGAATTCAGTGGTCCGCGGCTCGCGCGCCGTCAATGGCGGAGAGCCAGACCTTTTCCTGCGACTCCCAACAGTACATTCGCCGGAGAGGCTCCGTAATGTTGTTCCAGAGTGTTCCGGCTCGTATGGTTTCTACGCCCCGGCGAATGCTTTCCGGCGTTATGGCATCGAGACAGACGCCAATGCGGTGCTTTTCGACGACGTTCCGCAGCGCCGGCTGGCCCGACCCCAGCACGGCGACCTCCGCGGATATATAGTCGTACAGCTTGTTCGGCGCGCAATGGTATTCATTGGGGTTATGGGTCTCGTAGAACGCGATCCCCATGTGATACTCGGAGAGTTTTTCCAGCACTTGGCTTTGCGGGATCGGCGGCAGGACGCGGATGCGCGTTCGGGTGGGCCGCGCCGCCGCCCGTTCGATATCCCTCCGATAGTCCTCGCGACCATAGAAGCCGATCAGATCGAA
The DNA here is from genome assembly GCA_964386675.1 of uncultured Verrucomicrobiota bacterium. Classification (GTDB taxonomy): domain Bacteria; phylum Verrucomicrobiota; class Kiritimatiellia; order PWTM01; family PWTM01; genus CALGXT01. The sequence continues at coordinate 1,670 of CAYLTB010000023.1, read as the reverse complement.
CTCGACGGACGGATCGTTCATGTCCGCAAAGGCGTTGAGCATCTCGACGCAAAAACGGTCACGCATCAGGATGCCCAGGTAGACCGCGCGAAACGGCGGCGGCGGGGGGCGGCGGGAAAAACGGGGGCGATACCGCGGATAATTGCACACGACCTCGTGGCGTCCCGGCGGATGGTACTTCTCGCACATCAAATCCTTGCGCTCCGGGGAGGCGTGGATGACCACATCGGCCATCCGCAGGCCCCGCGAATAGATCGGACGCCACAGCCTTCGCTTCAGCGCGGAGGGTTCCATATCCAACCCCAATTCCGTGCTGTCGTACACGAAGGTGACTTTGCCCCCCAGCCGCCGTTTCACCACAATCCCGGCCAGCAAAGTCACCAGATCCACGCAGATCACCGCCTGCGGCCGCTCCCGGACCGCCCGCCCGCCGGCGCGGATTCCGAACAGTATCTGCGTTACGAACGTAAGGGGTTTCCATCGGTCCTGACTGACCCGGATGGAAGTCACCGGCACCGGCACAGCGCCATAGTCCGGACGCTGCCGCTCGACGCGACCATGAATTAGCCGGCACTCGTGCCCGTTCGCGATCAACGTGTCGATCGTCTTGAACAGCCGGGCCATAATCTGCAGCGGTCCGACAAAGAAAATAAATACGCGCATGGAGCTCCTCAACCCGTCGCCGATGGGAGGAAGGTTCGATAACTGCCTTCCACGGCATCCGCTACAACGTTCCAGGTCATCAACCGCTCAGCAACCGCCCGACAATCCCGGCCCATCCGTTCGCGGCGCTCCCGGTCGGACGCCAGGTCCAGAATGGCCTGGGCGAATGAAACCGGCTGATCCTCGGCGGCCAGACCGACATTTTCTTGTCGCATGAATTGGCCGACGTCGCCCACCGGATTGGCGATGAACGGCCTTCCCGCGGCCAGGTAATCGCCGAGTTTGTGCGGCCAGCCGCCCCGGTTCGCCGGGACATCCGAAAGCGGAAGCAGGCAGATATCCGCGGCGGCCAGCACGTCCGGAATCCGGACAAACGGCACCAGGCCCAAATGGTAAATCCCTTCCGACGAACCGTAGTCGCGCAAGATCTGCGACCAGTTCGGCGGACGGTTGCCGACCAGCACCAAGCTGACATTCGTGTTGCCGGCGCGCACCCTTCGCAGCGCCTGCAATATCAGCGGCATGTCATAGTTGACGTCTCGGCCAATGTAGGCCAGCAGGGTATGGTTCAACGGCAAGCCCAACTCGACGCGGGCTGCCGCAGAGTCTTTTCTCATGAAGAGCGAAACGTCCACGCCGCCGCGGATGATACGGATAGTCTCCCGCCGTACGCCCAGGCCGACGGCCCGCTCCGCCAGCGCATTGGAAATCACGGTCGTGAGGTCCGCACGGACGCGGTAATGCTCTTCAAAGAACGTCTCCATGCCGCCAAAGGCAAAACGATACCAGCGGGGACGATTGACGGTGATGAGGCCGCCGCGGCCCCACCAGTCATTCCAGTCCATCGCCAGCGGCGTCGGGTTCTTGCGTAGGTGCCACAGAACCGGGAAAATAGTCGCCGGCCGCGTCTCGAAACAGTGGATCAGATCGAAACGTCGTCCCTGAAGCCATCGCATCCGGCGAACCGCCGAGACTGGGTCCCAGCCCGACCTCAAGCGTCCCCAGAG
>CAYLTB010000022.1:1851-28784 GCA_964386675.1 uncultured Verrucomicrobiota bacterium | reverse complement strand
GTACCGGTCTATGACGAGCCGTGGGGCGCCACCGTCGAGCGCTGGGTGCGCGAAGGCATGCCCAAGGATATGCATTATGCGGATTTCTTCGACCTCGACCGGATCCAGAATATCGGGGTGGACAATAGCCCGCGATACCCGGTTCGAGTCCTTGAGGAGACCCCGCTGCAAAAGACGCACACGACTGCTTGGGGCGTGACGATGCGCAACTGGACGCACGCCGGCGGCACGCCGGAATTCCTGAATTTCACCATCAAAGATCTGGACACCTGGCGGGCCGCCCGGCAGCGAATGCAGCCAACCCGTGACCGCATCAATTGGGAACACCTGCAGAAGAACTACGCCGATTGGCGGCGCCGCGGCTGTTGGATTCAAGCGTGTCTCTGGTTTGGGTTTGACGTCACGCATTCCTGGATTCTCGGCACGGAGCGGACGCTCATGGCGATGGCAGAGGAGCCCGAATGGATTTCCGACATGCTGAACCACGAGCTCGACGTGGCGCTGGCGCTCTTCGATCAGATCTGGGGCGCCGGCTACACGTTCGACGGCATCAAATGGTGGGACGACATGGGCTTCAAGCACAACCAGTTCTTCTCGCTCTCGATGTACCGGGAACTGATCAAGCCCGTGCACCGGCGCGCGATCGAGTGGGCTCACGCCAAGGGGATCAAGGCCCTGCTGCATTCCTGCGGCGATATTCGCCCGTTCGTCCCTGAACTCGTCGAAATCGGGCTGGACGGGCTGAACCCGTTGGAGATCAAGGCGGGCATGGATCCCCTCGACTTGAAGCGCCGCTATGGCGAGCGGCTGCTGCTGTTTGGGGGCATCAATGCGGTGCTCTGGGACGATTTCGACGCCATCGCCGCCGAGATGCGGCGGCTCGTGCCGGAACTGAAACGGGACGGCGGTTACATCTTCGCCAGCGATCATTCCGTGCCGACCAGCGTCAGCCTGGACATGTTCCGCCGCACGGTCGAGCTGGCGAAAGAACTCGGCCGCTATTGACGCTCCGTGGGCGCGGCCGGGCGTTCCGATTCGACCCCATCGGCGGGTTCGTCGGGCGCTGAACGGCGGGCGGCGCCGGATCGCGGCCGCGCTCGCGTCCGCGAAAGCGCGAACGGGAGCCCGAACCGATTGGCCCGTCCCGGCCGCCGATTTGCATGGCGGTTTTCCAACCCTTGGAAGAAGATAGCCGAAGGATTTCCAATCCTTGGACAGCGAAACTACAGCACGGCCGCCGGCGGGACTTTACGTCGTCGGCACGCCGATCGGCCATCTGGGCGATGTGACGCTGCGCGCGCTGGAAACGCTGCGCGCGGCGGATGGCGTGCTTGCCGAAGATACGCGGATCACGTTGCGGCTCCTTGCGCGCTACGAGATTCGCGCGCCCTTATGGAGCTGCCACAAGTTCCGTGAGGCCTCGCGCGTGGAGGAGGTGCTCGCGCGAATCCGCGCGGGGGGCGTCGTGGCGCTGGTGTCGGATTCGGGAATGCCGGGGGTGTCGGATCCGGGCGCGCGGATCGTGGCGGCTTGCCGCGCGGCCGGCCTGCCGGTGACGGCGATTCCCGGCCCCTCGGCGGTTACCGCGGCGGTGGCGCTTTCCGGTTTCGAGGGCGCCGGCTTCCATTTCGGAGGCTTCCTGCCGCGCAAATCGGGCGCGCGCGCGCGGCGGCTCGCGGAGTTGGCGGCGGGGTCCGATCCGGTGGTGCTCTTCGAATCGCCGTTCCGGTTTCTGCGGTTGCTCGATGAGATCGAAACATACCTGCCCGGCCGACGCGTCTTCGCCGCCCGCGAGCTGACGAAACGCTTCGAGGAACTACGGCTGGGCACGCCCGCCGAATTGCGTGCGGCCTATGCCGGCCGCGCGATTCGGGGCGAGTTCACGATCGTCATCGAACCGGCGGCCCGCCGTTCGGGCGCGCGTACGGCGGAATCCGATGAAGCCGGAGGCGAGACCGAGCCTCCTACGGCCAGCGAAGACTGATGCCCGCGACGAGCGATAAATCGTTCTTCTCGGAGTCCTGCGCCGGATCGCTGTCGTACTGGTCCTGGAGGGCGATGCGCAGGCTGACTCGCGCGTTGATAGCGGCCTCGATGCCCAATTCCGCTTTGATCAGGTAGTTGCCGAAGTCCTCGATTCGCGGCAGGGCCTCCACCGACTGCCACAGCTTGGCGGTCGCGCTCAACTGATGGGTGAAGGCTTCCGCCAGTCGTACGGCAAGAAAGTCGTCTCGCGTTCCGGCAACTTTCTCCCATACATAGGACACGCCGGCGTCCACCGATAACGAGGAACGGTCGTTCTTGACCAGGTAGACGCCCGCGCCGGGGCCGAGTGTGGCTCGGTAGGCCACCCGCGCCACATCGTCGTGTACCACGGCGGCATCCCCCGATGCAAAAAAACGATCGCCCCACATTTTCCGGACGTTGGAGAAAACGCGCGCATTCTCAACGGTCTTTTCGCGGGCGTCGCCGATGCGGGCCTCGCCGTAATGGGTCTCCACGCCGGCGCGCACGGAACCGAGCCGGGGCTTCTCGCCCTCGGTCAGCAGGGCTACGTTGGCCACGCGGGTTTCGCTGTTGCCCTCGGTCAGCGAAAGGCCGAGGTTGAGGCTGGTCTTCCAGGTTGCCGGCGCGGGGTCCTGCGCGGCGGCCAAAGACGCCGCGCCCGCGATCGCCGCCAAGGTCATCTCGATGCCAAACTTCATTTCGTTGCGCTCCTTTGAATTTTGAGGGCCCGGCGAAGATACGGTTCGCCCGACGTTTCGGCGGTGGACTGTAGCGCACGCCGGCTGAAAATCAAGCGGGGCAGATGTCGGTGCGGAGACCGACGGCGATTTGGATTCTAACATCCTCGTTCATCGCGTATGTTGATGGCGTTATGAACGACGCCACTCCACGCCGGGCCGTGGCCTTGGTGGGCCGTCCCAACGTCGGTAAATCGGCCCTGTTCAACCGGCTTTTAGGCCGGAGGCTGGCGATCGTCCACGCGCTATGGGGTGTCACACGCGATCGCCTCAGTGGGGAGGCCGATTGGAACGGCCAACGCTTTGAGGCGATTGACACGGGGGGCATCGGCGTGATGGATCAGGCGGCCGCCGCCGATGCGATTGCAGCAGGTGCGCGCCGGCAGGCAGACCTGGCGATCGAGGAGGCCGGTGCGGTCATTCAAGTTGCCGACGTTCAGACCGGCGTGCATCCGCTCGACGTCGAGGTTGCGCGCCTCCTACGTCGGCGCGGGCGGCCGGTCTTTCTGGCGGTCAACAAGTGCGACGACCCGTCCCGCGACGATGAGGCCGCGACGTTCGCGGAACTGGGTTTCCCCTGGTTCCCGGTTTCCGCGCTGCAGCGCCGCGGCCTCGACGAATTGATGGACGCCGTGCTGTCGGCGCTGCCGCCGCCGGAGCCCAATCCGACCTCGGTGCAACCGATTCGTGTGGCGGTGGTCGGCCGGCCGAACGCCGGCAAGTCCTCGTTTATCAACCGGCTGCTCGGCAGCGACCGTGTCATCGTCTCCGAGATTCCCGGTACGACGCGCGACAGCGTCGCCGTGCCGTTCTCCATCGGCGTTGGGGAGCAGGCGCGGCATTACGTGCTGGTGGATACGGCGGGTCTGCGGCCGTCATCGAAGGTTCGCGACTCGGTCGAGTATTTCAGCGTGGCGCGGGTGGAGACGGCGATCCGCGAGGCCGACGTGGCGGTGCATGTGCTGGATGCCGTGGAGGGGCCGACGCGCCAGGACCGGCACATCGCCGGCCTGTTGCGCGATCTGGCGCCGGGCGCGGTGCTGCTGGTCAATAAATGGGACCGGGTGGAAGGTACAACGCCGCGGGCGTATGAGGAAGCGTTGCGCCGCGAACTGCCGTTTCTCGATTACGTGCCGATCGTGTTCGGCTCGGCGCGCACGGGCCGCAACCTCCGCGAGACCGTCGCGACCATAGACCGGGTGGCGGCACAGGTGTCGGCGAAGGTTTCGACCGGGTTGCTGAACCGCGTGCTGCACCGCGCGGTCGAGCGCATCCAGCCGCCGGCCGTGCTCGGACGCCGATTGAAGCTATATTATGCCGCGCAAACCGGAACGCGCCCCATTCGGATTCGACTGTTCGTCAATGATCCACGGGTGCGCACACCGGCCTACGAACAGTATCTGATCCGGGAATTGCGCGCCGCCTTCGGGCTGGAGGGGGCGCCGGTGCGGCTGGAGTTCCGCGAGAGCGAGCGGCGGCCGGATCGCGGGACGCAGGCCCCGGAGTCGCTGCCGCGGTCCGGACACCACACGGCGCGCCAACGGGAAGGGAGACGACGGTAATGGCTTGGGAATACAGCGAGAAGACGGTGCAGTTGTTCATGGATGCCGTCCACGGGAAGCCCGGCACGCACATGGGCGAGATCGAAAACCCGGACGGACTGGGCGAACATGGCTCGATCGTCTGCGGCGACGCGCTGCGTTTCACGTTCCGCGTTCGGCGGCATCCCAGCGACCCGCTCCAAGACGTGATCACCGAGGCGCGCTACCTGACCTTCGGCTGTACCTCGGCGATCGCATCCTCGGAGGCGCTCTGCGCCATCATCGAGCAGGGCGGTTACACGCCGATCCGCGCGCTGGAGATCAAAAACGAGGACATCGTCCGCTATTTGAACGGACTGCCGTCGCAGAAAATCCACTGCTCGGTCATGGGCGCCGAGGCGCTCGAGGCGGCGGTCTTCAACTGGGCGCAGCGGCGCGGCGTGGACCTCGCGAAACTCGGCATCAAGCTGACCATGAAAGACGAAAACGAGGGTCGAATCGTCTGCAAGTGTTTTTCCGTCAGCGAACCGTACCTGCGCCGAAAGATCCGCGAGCTGAACCTTCGGACGATTCCCGAGATCACCAATGCCATCAAAGCGGGCGGGGCATGCATGTCCTGCCATCACGCCCCGGGCGGACTGCAGGATATCCTCGACGAGATTTGGGGCACCTCCGGCGCTGGGGCGCACACGCCGGAGCCGCCGCCGGCCGCCGGGTCGTCGGAACCGCTGTCGCTCTTCCAGCGCATCAAGCGGATCGAACGCGTTATTGAGGACCAGGTGCGGCCAATGCTGAAGAGCGACGGCGGCGACTTGGAGCTAGTGGACATCAAGGATAACCTCGTCTATTGCCGCCTGGCGGGCGCCTGCGCCGGTTGTCCCGGCGCCGCCACGACGCTCAAGATGATGGTGGAACGTGTGCTCAAGGAGCACGTGGACGAGCGCATTCGTGTGATCGCGGTCTAGGTATGCCTGAAGAGTCCATGAGCGCGCGCCTCCGGGGCTGGATGCGCTCGGCTGCGCTGGCGGCGCCGGGCGATCCGACGGACCGGATCGCGTTGCGTCTCTTGATGCTGGGGTATGGGTTTCTCATTCCGCTCTGGATCGGCGGCGCGGAGGCCTTGGGCTACTCGGCCTCCGCCGTCGGCGTTGCGACGACCATCCGCCGGGGCGGCGCGGGCCTCCGGCGCTCGGACTGGTTCTGGCCGATGACCGCTTACGCGTTGTTCTGCGTCGTCGCGGCTGCGGTCGGCTGGAATCCCGGCCGCGCTTTGCCGCGGCTGAACCGGCTTTTGTTGCTGCCGGTGGTCTTGGCCCCCGCCGTTTCAATGGCCGGCGAACCGGGGGCGCGCGTGGCGGAAATGGCGGCCCGGTGTCTGATGGCCTTTCTGGCGGGCGCGGTCCTCAAGGCGTGCTACGACCTCGGTCGGATTCCGCTCGGCGCAGCGCTGGGCGAGTGGCTTTACGGGTTGGGCAACATGCGCGACCCCCAGTTCTATCTGTCGGCGCTCCTGATGCTGATAGCTGCCGGTTGCGGCGGCGTGTTTCCGGTGAACGCACGGGCGCGCGCGGCGGCATTGCTGGCCACAGGCGCAGCTTTGGTGCTGCACTTCAAACGGGGTGTTTGGCTCGCCTTCGGCGTTTCCGCGGCGACGCTTTGCCTGTTCTTCCGTCGCCGCGCCTTCATCGTGCTGCTGCCGGCCATCGGCGCCGTCTTGCTTTTGCCGCCGGTGCGGGCGCGGTGGTCCGCGCTCACGGAGGAATTCGGTCCTCGTGCGAGCCGCCGGGTGCTGTGGACCCGGATTGCGCCGAAAATGATTCGCGAGAATCCGTGGGGCGTGGGGCGCGGCGTGATCCGCAATAAGGATCTTCAGCGCTACGGAAGATTGCGGGAGACGAAACTGAATCACCTGCACAATAATGGCCTTCAGATCGCTGTGGAGAGCGGTTGGGGCGGGGTGGCCGCCTGGACGGTCTGGATGGTCGCTGGCGCCGTCGAGATGGCGCGGAATGCAGCGCGCGCGGCGCGGGACCGGCATCCATTGCGATGGGTGCCCATCGGCATCGGCGCGGTGTTTCTGGGTCTGATGCTGAACGGGATGGTGGAGTACAATTTTGGAGACAGCGAGGTATTCATGTGGTTTCTGCTGCTGTTTGGCCTGACGCGGTTATGGTCCGGGCGGGTCGTTGCAGCCCCGCCGCCGGAAGGCGTGATGGCATGAAGACATCGGTCGGACTCGGGCGCCTGTTCGGCATTGAAATTCGCGTTCACGCGACGTTTCTGTTGATTGTGGCATGGGCGCTTGGAAACGGGTGGAACGAGGGCGGTTGGCGGGCCGGGGTCTGGTCTGCCGTATTCGTCATCTGTGTCTTTGCCGGAATTGTGTTGCATGAACTGGGGCACAGCCTTGTGGCGCGGCGATTCCGCGTCGCAACGCAAGCCATTACGCTGTTTCCCATCGGCGGCGTTGCCGGCCTGTCGCGTATGCCTCGCCGGCCGTGGCAGGAATTGCTCATCGCGCTGGCCGGCCCGGCGGTCAGCTTGTTGCTCGCCGTCAGCCTATTATTGATGCGGCGGCTGGGCCCGTCGGCGGGACCGTTTCCCCGCGGAGGCGCCACCGGCGGCGCCCTGCTGGACTCCGTGGCCCTGGCGAACCTCGTGCTGGCAATCTTCAACTTGATCCCCGCGTTTCCCATGGACGGCGGCCGGGTGTTGCGTTCGACGCTGGCCATGTTTCTGCGCTACGAGCGTGCGACGGCGATCGCGGCGATCGCCGGCCAGGTCTTCGCGGCGGCTTTTGCCGCATTCGGCCTGTATCGCCGGCAGCCGTTCCTGGTCGCGTTGGGCGTCTTCTTGATTGTGTTGGCTCGCAGGGAGCATGGTGCCGTCCGCCTGCAGTCCCGGCTGGGCGGGCGACGCGCCGCGGACCTGATGGATTCATCGGCACTGCGACTTTCTCCGGAAGTGCCCATCTCTGCCGCCGCCGAATGGATGGACGGCGATTACAGTGACCTGCCGGTCCTGGCGGATGGCCGCCTGGTAGGTTTGCTGGATCCGGACGCCGCCAGAAAAGCCCTCCGCGAGGGACGCGGGGCGGAGCCGGTCGCGGCCGTGATGCGGCGGCGTTTCATCGCACTGCCGCCGGACGCCCCGTTGGGCGAAATCGCACCCTGGCTGCCGCGCGGCGGGCAGCGGGCCTATCCGGTGGTGGGCTCTGGCGACTATCTCGGCATGCTCCGCGTGTCCGCTGTTCTAGCGGCAGCCACGCCGGGCGGCGGTTCTCCACGGCGCCGCGGGTTGACGATTGATCTGGGGTAACCGCTTGAAGGTCAGTGGATTCACCTTTGTTCGGAACGGAGAGCTTTACGGCTATCCGTTCGTCGAGTCCATCCGTTCGATCCTTCCGATCGTGGATGAGTTTGTGGTCGCCGTCGGACCCTGCGAAGACCGCACCGTGGAATTGCTTCGCGGAATTGGAGATCCCAAAATCCGGCTGATTCCGACCCAGTGGAACGATTCCCTGCGGCCGAATGCGGCGGTAAAGGGATTCGTATATGGTCAGCAGAAATCCACAGCCCTGTTCAGTTGTACCGGCGACTGGGCATTCTATCTGGAAGGGGATGAGATCGTTCACGAGAACGACCTGCACCGCATTCGCTCGGCCATGGAGCGCTACCTCGACGATCCACGGGTCGAGAGTCTCGTCTTCGACTATCTGCACTTCTACGGGAACGGAGACACCATCGCCTGGTCGCCGGGCTGGTATCGGACGGCGCCTCGGATCATTCGCAACACCATTCCGGTCTGGGCGCCCAAGGGCTTGTTTTTCCTCGTGTTGTGCAACCACAAGCGGGGACGCTACCCGCGGGCTGCGCATACCGGGGCCGTAATTTATCATTACGGCTGGGTTCGGCCGGAAGAGAGTGTCCGGCGCAAGAACAAGTTGATCGCCCGACACTGGCGCGGCAATGTGGTGCCGGTGGACTATAGCGATGTGGATGCCCGCATTCTGCGGCCGTTCCGCGGGACCCATCCCGCGGTCATCCGGGGTTGGTTGCCGAAGTCCTCCGGGCTCTTCGAGGCCCGACCCCAACGGCGGCCCACCTGGAAGGAACGCAAGCACCGCTGGATGCTCTGGTGGGAGTCCCGATTTGGCGGCGATCTTTCGAAGAAACATTATCGCCTCATCTATCGGCGACCGAATCCTCAACATGCTGTGCCAGAATAGAATACCGATCCGGTGCCGTTTCGGTCTCGACTTGGCGGCCTAAATAGCTTTCAATGCGATTCCGGGCGGGAGTCAGGTCTATTCCGCCCTCGTTTATGAATGCCATCGTGGTCGGGGCCGGGAACGTCGGCCGCAATCTCGCGAAGCAACTCTGTCAGGAAGGGTACGGGGTAGCCGTAGTGGATCGGGATCCTGCGCCACTTTCCGAGGCTGAGGAGCATCTCGATATCTTGACGGTTCAGGGGCATGGCGCGGACCCGCGCTCCCTGGACAAGGCGGGCATCGAGGGTGCCGACCTGCTGGCGGCGGTGACCGGTCAAGACGAAACCAACATTATGGCGTGCGCTTGCGCTCGGGCCGCCGGAGTCCGGCACAAGGTGGCGCGCATATCCAACGACGCATGGCTGGCCGGCCGGTCCGGTCTGCATCTTAGCGATTTGGGGGTGGATTTCGCGATCAATCCGGAGCAGGAATGCGCGCGGGAGATCGCCCGGCTGTTGCGGTTGCCGGGCGCGCTGGAAATCGTGGACCTCTTCGACGGTCGCGCCATGGCGGTGGGGCTCCGAGTTTCCTCCCAGAGTCCGCTGATTCGGTCCCGCTTGAAGGACTACCCTGATCCGGAATTCCTGTCGCGCGTCCGCCTGATCGCCTTGCGCCAGGGGGACGCCCTGCTGACCCCGACCGGAGAGACACAGGTCATGATCGGCGACGAAGTCTATCTGGCCGGCCGGTCGCCGGTCATTGCGGAGTATGCCGATGTGATGTCGCCCGATCGTCCGCAACTCGACCGCGCCGTGATCTTCGGCGGCGACGCCATGGGCTTTTCGCTGGCGCGGATGCTGGAGGAGACGCAACTGCAACTCGTGTTGCTCGAGTCCGATCCGGTACGCGCGGACGCGTGTTCCGGCGGATTGAGTCGCACCTTGGTGCTGCGCAGCGGCGGAGTCTCGGCCGACGGCCTGCGGGAGGCCGGCACGGATGAGCATACGGCCTTCATTGCCACAACCGACGACGATGAGAGCAACATCATCGCCTGCCTGCTGGCGGAGAAACAGGGCGCCAGCCTGACCATTGCGCAGGTCGGCAAGCCCGAATATGTCCCGGTAATTGACAGCCTCAGCCTCCTGGACCGCGTTGTCAGCGCGCACTTGTCGGTGGTCAATGCCGTGCTGCGCTTCGTCCGCGGCCGCAACGTCCGGGCGGCGACGCGGCTGCAGACCCTGCCGGGCGAACTGGTCGAGATCGTACTGGCCGAAACGATGCCCTGGTGTGGCAAAACAATCCGCGATCTGCGCGTCCCCAAGGGCAGCATCATTGCTAGCGTGGATCGCGCTGGCGAGGTCCTGGTGCCGACCGGGGATCTGGCGTTGTCGCCGGGCGACCGGCTGGTGATCTTTGCGCTGCCCGGCGCACTCAACCGACTATCCGCGCTCTTTCGCGCCTGATGCCTTGCCGCCGCCCATGAACGCTCGCGCCGTCAGCCGGATGGTCTCCTTCGTCCTCATGGTGTTGGGGGCGGCCATGGCGGGGTGCGCGCTGTTCGCGCGTGCCGCGGGCGACCCGCGGTCCGCCGTGGAAGCGTTTGCCGTTTCCGGGGGCGCGTGTGTCGCGGTTGGAGTGCTCGTCTGGTTTCTTACGCGCGGTGCCCTGGAGTTGACGCGGCGCGACGGATTCGGCGTCGTGACCTTCGGTTGGCTCGCGGCCGGCATTGCCGGAGCGCTGCCCTATCGGTTGTCCGGCGTGATCCCTTCCGGGATTGACGCGTTCTTCGAATCGGTTTCCGGCTTTACCACCACCGGCGCCTCGGTGCTGTCCCATCTGGAGTCCCTGCCGCGTGGGATCCTCTTCTGGCGGGCGCTGACGCATTTCTTCGGCGGCATGGGGGTACTCGTGCTTTGTGTGGCGATTCTGCCGTTGCTGGGCACGGGCGGGATGCAGATCTTCCGGGCCGAGATGAACGGTCCCTCGAAAGACCGCCTGACCCCCCGCATCGCGACGACGGCCAAGCTGCTCTGGGGCGTTTATGTGCTCTTGTGCGCGGTGGAGACGCTGCTGCTGCGGTGGGGGGGGCTGTCCTGGTTCGACGCGCTATGCCACAGTTTTGCCACGATTGCCACCGGCGGCTTTTCGACCCGCACCCAGAGTCTAGCCGCTTTCAACGCTCCCTTCGTCGAAGTGGTCGTCATCGTCTTCATGTTTCTTGCGGGCGTCAACTTCTCGCTGCACTGCCGGCTGCTGTCGGGCCGTTGGAACGCACATTTCCGAGATCCCGAATTTCGCTTCTACCTGCTGGTATGGCTGTCGGCCGGTCTGGGCGTCAGCGCCCTCATCGCGCGCCGAACAGAATTCACCACCGTCGGCGCTGCGTTGCGCGCCGGTTTCTTCCAGGTTACGTCCATCTACACCTCGACCGGCTTCGCGACGGAGGATTACGACCGCTGGCCGAATCTGGTGCGGCTTTTCTTCCTGCTGCTGATGCTGGCCGGCGCTTGTGCGGGGTCCACGGCCGGCGGTATGAAGAGCATCCGCTTCATGATCACACTGAAGGCCATGCTTCGCGAGATTCGCCTGGCCGTAATGCCGACCTCAGTCCAGCGGATCAAGATCGCCGGAGAACCGCTGGAAGACGCCACCGTCCAGAACATTATCGGCTTCGTGCTGCTTTTCACTGCGCTGTTCGCGGCGGCGAGTCTGGTCATGACGTTCTTCATGCCGGACCTGGAGTCTGCTTTTTCATCGGTCGCCGCCACGCTCTGTAACGTGGGACCGGGGCTCGGGGCTGTGGGCCCTTCAACCACGTATGCGGCTATCCCGACGGCCGGAAAGATCGTATTGACGATGTGCATGCTGCTCGGCCGTCTGGAGCTGTTCACCATCGTTGTCCTGTTCCTGCCCCGCTTCTGGCGGCGCTGACCCGGAGAAGACCATGTCCAACGCCCTCGCCCCCCGGCCGGTGACCATTCGGTGTGCGTTCAACAGCGATCTCGAGGCCGTGCTGCAACTCGACCAGGAACTGATCCGGCACGACTTGCATTTCGATCCCACGCTCGACCCCAACTGGTCCTTCAGCGAGGAGGGCATGGCATGGTTTCGAGAAAGGATCTCGGGCCGGGACGGCATTGTCATCGTCGCCGTGTGCGAAGGCGAGTTGGTCGGCTATCTCTGCGGTGGGCGGTGCGAGGCGGAATCCTTCCGCCGTACGCGACCGATGGCGGAGGTGGACTGCATGTATTTGCGCGAGGCGTTTCGCGGCCGCGGCGTGGGCGAGAAGATGATGGAACGCTTCCGGGAATGGTGCTCGGAGAACGGCGTCGGTCGCATCCGGGTCGTCGCCTGCGCCGGCAGCGCCGGCGCCATCCGCTTCTACCGTCGCATGGGCTTCGAGCCGTACGATCTGGTGCTCGAACGACCGGTGTGAGGCCGGCCGGCCGCCGCCGCGGGATTCAAACGAAAGACTCGGCGATCGTGCCGGCGCCGAGGACGGCGGCGCCGTCATAGAACACCGCCGTCTGTCCCGGCGTAATCGAGATTTGGGGCGAATCGAATTCGACCCGCACAGCGTTCGGTATTTCCCGATCGCGGGCAATCCGAGCGGGGGCGCCCTCATGGCGGAAGCGAATACGGACGGTCGCGCGCCGCGGCGGATCGGGCGCCTCCGGTAGCGCGATCCAGTTGCACCCGACGGCGCGCATCGACCGGCGTCCCAGCGCAGAGCGCCGGCCGACGATGACGCGGTTGCGGGCGGCGTCGAGCTCGACGACGTACAACGGTTCCCCCGCGCCGCCGATGCCCAGGCCTTTGCGCTGGCCAATGGTGTAGCGCGCCAGCCCCTCGTGGCGTCCCCGCACGCGGCCTTCCTCGTCCGCAATATCGCCGGGGCGCAGTTCGCCGGGGCGAAACAGAACCCCGTAGTCCTCGCACTCGATGAAATCCTGGCTTTCGGGCCGGTCCGCCAGCGCCGCAAACCCGACGGCGCGCGCGAGTGCCTTGACCTCGGCCTTGCGCAGGCCGCCCAACGGTAGCGCCAGGGAGCGCAACTGCTCCTGACCGAGCAGCGCGAGAAAGTAACTCTGGTCCTTGGCCGGATCGAGGCCGCTCAGCAGCCTCCGACGCCCGCTCGCCGGATCGTCCTCGAGTCGCGCGTAATGGCCCGTCGCGAAGAACTCGAACGCGACGCCGGCGGATCGCGCCCGCTCCAGCAACAGCCCGAATTTCATCGCGCGGTTGCACCGGACGCAGGGATTCGGGGTCCGGCCGGCCAGGTACTCCTGGCGGAAGTACTCGATCACGGTCTCGCGGTACTCGCGCGCCAGCGGCACCACCCGGTGCTCGATACCGAGCGCCGCGGCCGTGGCGCGCGCCGATTCGATGTCGCGCGCTTCTCCCGGCCCGAAACAGCCGCTCAATCCACGGTCCGGCAGCGGCAGCGAATCGTCCCAGACCGACATGGTCAAACCGACGACCGCGCAGCCGCGGCGCACCAGCAACCATGCGGCCATGGAGGAATCCACGCCGCCGCTCAACCCGACGGCGACGCGTGCGCCCGGCGGGGGCAAACCCTCGAGGATTTTGTCCAATGCGTGCATGCGGGGAAAATACACCCGAACGCCGGCGCGGGCGACCGGCGTGGGCGCCGTCACACCGTTTCCGCGCCCGGATCGGGCGCCGCGCTGTCGGAGGCGATGCCGGGTTCCGACAGGCCGAGCACAACCCGCGCCTCGCCATCGGACAGCGATTCCACTCTCCGAAGCTGCCCGGACATCACGCGATTGCGGCGTTCAACCTCTCCAATGGCCGAATCCACTTCGTGGACCTTTTTGCGCACCTTCGCCAACGCTTCGCTGAATTTGCCGAATTCGGTCTTGACCGCCGAGAGCAGCGTCCAGACCTCGCTGGTGCGCTTTTCGATGGCCAGCGAGCGGAAGCCCATGCGCAGACTGTTGAGCAACGCCGCAAAGGTGGTGGGACCGGCGATCAATACATGCTGCTCGCGTTGGACGCTGTCGGCCAGGCCGGGCTGACGCAGAATCTCGGCATAGAGTCCTTCGGTGGGCAGAAACATCACGGCAAAATCGGTGGTGTAGGGCGGGGTGACATATTTGGCTCGGATATCGCTGGCAAACTTCATGACCTGTTTGCCCAGCGCCGCGGCCGCCTGGTTCGCGGCCTCCGGATCGCCCGCCTGAACGGCGTCCAGCAGCCGCTCGTAGTCTTCCTGCGGAAATTTGGAGTCCACCGGCAGCCAGACCGGCCGATCGCCGTCGCCGCGGCCGGGCAGCCGGATGGCGAATTCGACATTCTCACGACTGTTGGGTTGGACGGCCACGTTGCGGCCATACTGGTCCGGCGTCAGGATTTGCTCGAGGATTTCCGCCAGGCGCGCTTCGCCAAACGTGCCCCGAGCTTTGACGTTGGTAAGGACCCGCTTCAGGTCGCCGACACCGTCGGCGAGCGACTTCATTTCTCCCAGCCCGCGCTGCACCGCCTCCAATTGGGCACGGACGATCTGGAAGGAAGCGCCGAGCCTTTGTTCCAGCGTCGTCTGCAATTTCTCATCCACGATGCGGCGCATTTCCTCGAGCTTCTGTTCGTTGCCGGTTCGGATTTCCTGCAGCCGCGTCTCGACGCGCGTGCGCAGCCGCTCGGCCTCTTCGCGCTGCGTCCGCGTCACCTCGTTCAGCGCGGCCGTCACCGCGTCCAGCCGTTTCTGCTGGTCGGCGCCGAGCGCCGCCAGTCCGTTCACCAGCGCTGACTGGGCGGAGAGCTGGGACTTGCCGACTTCCTCGCGCAGGCGGGCGGCCTCGGCGGAGGACTCCTGCCGCGCCTGCCGGATTTCCTCCCGCAGGACGCCGGCGAGGGCGGCTGCGGGATCCGCGCCGCCGCGCCGCCGCACGGTGGCAAAGGTTGCGGCGGCGAAGGCGAGCCCGCCCAGCGCCGCCACGGCCAGGATCAACAGCCATACCTCCGTCATGGCGCGCTCCTTTCCTCGCCGCGACGGTCCGGCGCCAACCGGGTCGGGCGCGGCGGCGACAAGTCGGGGATCGGCGGCGGTGGCAGCGTGCGCCAGACCAACCGCGCAACGTCCTCCATCGGCAGGCGGACGGCGCCGAGTGCGCCGTGCTTGCCGGTGACGACACCGTCCGCCAGACGCTCGATGCCCAGCGTTACCGCGGACTGATCCTTCAGCACGATCCGCGGTCCGGCCGCGGCCGCCGATTCCGGCGCGACTTTCCGCAGTCCGATCTCTCGCACGCGATCCGCGCGGATCGCGAACGGAGCCGAGGCGGAGCGCAGTTGCACCCCTTCGGAATCTACCGCGGCGACCTCGCCCTTCAACCGGTCGCCGTTCGAGAGGACCACTTCATCCGATTCGTCCGGGACGGCAAAGGTCGTTCTCGCTTCGCCGGCCAGGGTGGGAGCATCCTCGCCTTTCCATTCCGTTACGCGGATATCGGTGAGGAGGGTGGGGGCGCCCGGCGAGATGAAGGTCAGCCAGTCGCCGGGGTCGCGCAGCGGCGGGAGGTCTTTCCATTCCATCAACTTGTGCTCGTTGTGGAAGAGCACGAAACGCGACTCGTCCAGATCGGCGAGGATCCGCATCCGAAAAGGCGGCTGCATCTGCGTCAGTCCCCGATCCAGCGGGTTGAATCCGAGCGCGTGAATCGCGCCGTTGGGGCCAAACCGCATCAACTGCCACTGCGTGCCGCCGATATTTCGCAACGCATAACCGCCCCTCCCTGTTTCTATCGCCAGCGGCATATCCCGGTTGAAAATGGAGACATACAGTCCGGTGCCGTCGTGATGGATCGTAAACTCGACGCTGACGCGGCCAGGCGTGCCGGGGATCTGGCGGCCGATCGCCTCCCCGGCGGATGCGACGAGGCGGATGTCGTCCAACACGCGCGCGCCGGTCGGCGTGAGCCATTCGTCGCCCGGCGTCGGCCCCGCATAGCCGAACGCCGCTTTTTCCGGTCGAATCATTCGGCGGACCGCGGCGCGTGGCAGCGCGAGCTCGCCGAACCGCGGATTCGCGATATGCACGCGCTCGGCATCCATCGCGAGCGATTCCGATGCAAGGCGGTCGCCGTTGGTGAGCTCGATCAGCCAGACGCTTGCGCAGCGCACGGCCGGCGGCATCGGAGTCCGTCGCGCCTCCCGCAGTTCGCCGACGGCCATGCGGATCGGCGTTTCAGCGCCGGCGGTCCGCACCCGTAGATGGCCGGAATCCGGCGCGAAGCCGGCGACCTCGCCGCGAATCGGATCGCCGCTATCTCGGTAGATCGTCCACCCGTTCGGCGCAGCGCCGTCCTGCGCTGTCGCCGGCGGCAACAGCGCCGCGAGCCATGCCGCCGCCAGACCGCCCTGTCTCATCGTATTCGACTCCCTGTCGCCATTTTCCCCGCGTGGGAATGTCTTCCGTTCGAGGCTTCCCTGCATTGGAAGACCCTCATTTCTTTCCGAATCGACATTGGATACCGGAAGGATACCGCTTCACGCGCGCATCGACAACGCAAGAGGAACCCGGCGTCGGGTCGAAGTCCGTGCGCTTGCAGATCGGCGGCTGGGCGGCTTATCATGCGTGCGCCATGTCATCGAGTGCGCTGGCTTCCGCGCCCGGCAGCCTGATGCTGTTCGGCGAACATGCGGTGTTGCGTGGTTATCCGGCTATCGTGGCCGCCGTGTCCGCTCGTGTGAGGGTCGCGGCCGCGCCGCGAAAGGACGGTCGGTTGCGGATTCGGTCGGGGTTGGGCGAACTCGATGTTCCGCTGCACGACGCGCCGCCTCCGCCGCCGGCGTTCCGGTTCGCCCAAGCCGCCGCTGTCGAGGGTGCGGGCCGCAGGCTCGACGGGTTGGATATTGAAATCGAATCCGATGCGCTGTCTACGGTGGGGCTGGGCACCTCCGCGGCGGTAACCGTCGCCGTCCTTGCAGCGGTTCAGACCCTGGCGGGCCGGGAGCCCGACCCGGTGGCGTTGCTTGCGGCGGGCCGGCGCATCGTGCGCGCCACGCAGGGCGGGGTGGGGTCCGGCGCCGACGTTGCGGCGAGCGTCTTCGGCGGCGCGTTGTTCTACCGAATGGACATGGACGCGCCGGAAGGCCTGCCGTTATTGCCGCCGATGCTAGCGGTGTATTCCGGCCACAAGACCCCGACGGCGGAAGTGATTCGCCGTGTAGCAGCGGCGAGCGCTGCGGATCCCTCGCGATATGGCGCGATATTCGAACGCATCGGCGAAACGACATTACGGGCGGCGGCTTCGTTCCGGCGCGGGGACAGCGATGCCGTTGGGGGTTTTGCGAATGCGGCCCACGAGCACCTGGTCGCCCTCGGCGTCTGCGACGATGACCTGGCCGCGATCGTGGCGGCCCTGCGCGGCACGCCCGGCGTTCGGGGCGCCAAGATTTCGGGATCCGGTTTGGGCGATTGCGCGATCGGTTTCGGGAACGCGGGCGCCTATCAGGGGCCGGGCGCACCGCTGGCGGTAGCGCTGGCTTCGGAAGGGGCCCGGTGGATGCTCTCATGAAACCCTCCGATGCGGTCTCCGCGGCGGGCGTCGAGCGACGGCGCGCGGCGGTTCGGGCCGTTCTGACGGGTCGGCCATTGACGCCGACGCGCGGAGAAGCGGTGGCGTACGCGCCGGCGAATATCGCATTGTGCAAGTACTGGGGAAAGCGCGATGCCGCTCTTCACCTGCCGATGAACGGCAGCGTTTCCCTGTCGCTGGGTCCCCACGGGACCGTCACGCGCGTTCGTCCCGCGGCCTGCGATCGCATCGTCCTCAACGGCGAGCGGCTGTCTCCGGGGCGAGATGAAGCGCGGCGCCTCACGGAGTACCTCGATCTCTTCCGGAGTCCCGCGGCGCCGGGCTTCGAGGTGCAGACGAAGAATACGATTCCGACGGCCGCCGGACTGGCCTCCTCGGCTTCCGGATTCGCCGCCTTGGCGATTGCGCTGGACGCTTTGTTCGGGTGGAATCTGGATCTGAGGGCGATTTCTATCCTGGCCCGGCTGGGCAGCGGCAGCGCGGCGCGCTCGGTGTCGGATGGATTCGTGGAGTGGCGACGCGGCCGCCGGGCGGACGGATCGGACAGTTTCGCCCGGCGCTGGCCGGAGGCGTGGCCGGAGTTGCGGATCGGACTGCGGGTGCTGCACCGCGAACCGAAGCCGGTGGGTTCGCGCGAGGGGATGCGGCGGACCGTCGAGACGTCGCCCTTGTACGCAGCCTGGCCGGCGCTGGCGCGGCGCGATCTGGCAGCGCTGCGGGCGGCGGTCCGGGACCGTGACTTCGACGCGCTGGGCCGTACGGCCGAGGCCAACGCCATGGCCATGCACGCGACGATGCTGGCGGCGCGTCCGGCGGTGCGCTACTGGCGGCCGCAGACCCTGGCGGAACTGGACCGCGTGTCGGCGCTGCGCGCGGAGGGGGTGGCGGTCTTCGCCACGATGGACGCCGGTCCGAACGTCAAACTGCTTTTCCTTGCGGATGCCGAGCCGGTCGTTCGCCGGACTTTTCCGGAGGTCGTGACGGTCGCGCCGTTCGCGCCCTACAAGAAACCGGGTCTCGACACGTTTTGATGGATAGCCTACCGGCACCGTGATAGCTGGCATCGGACGGGATTTGCGGTACAGTGCGCCGTAGGCGGGAGGATATGGCCATGACGGACGAAACAGCGTTGCCTCCGGGATTTTCGGAGCAGGACATCATTTTCGAATGCCCGCGTTGCGGGAAGAGTCTGGGCATTGACGAACGCGGCGCCGGATTGATCGTGCGCTGTCCGGATTGCGGACTGCGCATGCAGGTGCCCGTGCCGGAGACGGAGAATGAGCCCCACGTGCGCGCGGATAAGGCTGTAGAATCTTTCGCCCCCGCCGACTTGGCGCGCCCCGGCGCTTCCGACGCTGCCGTCGAGCGTGTGAGCTACAGCGATGATGATGTTCACGATCGTAGACGGCGACTGGAAAAAATGCGCCTTGATTATCTGGCCCGTTTCGAGAAAATCCGCGAAGAAGTTGCCTTGATCCAGGCGGGTCTGGACCGGATGGTCGGCATTCTGCAGGATGTTGCAGGGGAGGCGCCGTCCGCGGGGGAAGAACCATAGATTAGGCCAACAAAGAGGAAGAGCCGAAACGGAGCAAAGCCATGGCGAAGAACCAAGCGTTGTACGATGCCGTCAGCAAAGGGAAGCGGAAGGACGTCGAGCAGATCGTGAACGCGGAGCTGGCCAAGGGGGCCAATCCGGTGGAAATGCTGATGGAGTCCATGATACCCGCCATGCGGGATCTCGGCGACCGGTTCTCGCGCAATGAGGTGTACGTGCCCGAAATGCTGATCGCGGCGCGCGCTATGCAGACCGGATTGAATATCCTCGAGCCGCTGATCGCCCAGCGCGGCCACAAGCCGTTGGGCCGCGTGTGCATTGGGACGGTCAAGGGCGACCTGCATGACATCGGCAAGAACCTCGTGGCGATGATGCTCAAAGGCGCGGGCTTCGAGGTCAACGACCTCGGAGTGGACTGCGATACCGAGAAGTTCGCCAAAGCCGTTGAGCTGGGGGCGCAGGCCGTACTCTTGAGCGCGCTGCTGACCACCACGATGCCCTATATGCGGGAAGTCGTGAACCGCATGAAGGACAAGCCGCACGTTAAAATCATCATCGGCGGCGCGCCGGTGACACAGCAGTATGCCGACGAGATCGGCGCCCACGGCTATGCCGATAATGCCGGCGAAGCCGTGAAGGTGGTCGAGCGCTGCCTCGGCCTTAAGGGTTGAGCTACGCCCTGATAACCGGGTCCGGCCGCTCGGTCCGCGTTCCGATCGAAGGGCGGCCGACCGCTGCGGAGCTGGCCTTCAACGCGGGGTTTGCGCTCCATACCGCCTGCGGCGGCAAGGGCGTTTGCGGCCGTTGCCGGCTGTTCTTGGGTGAGGGCGAATACGAAACGCACAACGGTCGGCGGTTTCGCGTCGCAGAGGGCGAGGAGCGGCTGGCGTTGGGCTGCCGCGTCCGTCCCGTGGGGCTGGTCGCGCATATCCGGGTGCCGGACGAGTCGCAAATTGAGCAGCGCGCGCAAATCCACGAGGACTTCGCGCTGCCGCCGGGCACTTTGAATTCTCCGATAGTGCGCGCCTGTGTCCGGCCGGCGCCGGCCACGCTGGAACGGCCGTCGGATGACGTCGAACGTCTCATGGCGGAATTGCGCGCGCGTTTCCCCGACGGCCCGCTGTCCTTCCCGATCGAACTGCTCCGTCGCCTGCCGGACGCCTTGATACGGGGCGACGGTGCCGTCACGGTGACGATGGGACCTTCGGAACACGGGCGCGCCATCCTGGATATCGAGCCCGGCGACACTGCGGGCGATCCACTGCTCGGCGTTGCGGCGGACATCGGTACGACGACGGTCGTCTGCGCCTTGCTGGACCTGCGCGACGGGAACGTGCTGGCGCGCGCGTCGCGGTACAATCAGCAGATTCGCAAGGCGGATGACGTGGCGTCCCGCATTTCCTATTGCCGCGGCCCCGCGGAGCTGGAGCTGATGCAGCGACTGGTCGTCGAGGAAACCATCAACCCGTTGATCCACGAGATCTGCGAGGAGGCGGGGACGGCCCCGGCGCGGATCGCCCGCATGGCGGCGTCCGGCAACACCGTCATGATGCACCTGCTGCTCGGCCTGTCCCCGAACGGGATCGGCGCGATTCCTTTCGCTCCGGTGCTGCGGCGTCTGCCGCCTACGCCGGCCAGGGCGATCGGCCTCGACACGGGACCGGGCGCGCTTCTGGACCTCGTACCGGCCATCGCGGGCTACGTTGGCGGGGACATCACGGCGGATCTGTACGCCGCGCGCCTGATGGACGCGGAGGGACCTTCGCTGCTGGTGGACATCGGCACGAACGGCGAAATGGCGCTGTGGGACGGCGGCCGGCTGCGGGTTTCCGCGACCGCGGCGGGGCCCGCCTTCGAAGGCGCGGGTGTCCGCCACGGCTGCCGAGCGGCGGCCGGCGCCATCGAACGTTTCCGCTGGGACGACGCGCTCAATGCCGACTTCCGGGTCATCGGACCCCGGGCGCCGATGGGTTTGTGCGGTTCCGCGCTGATTGATTTTGTCGCCGAGTCCTTCCGTGTGGGGCTGCTGGACGAGGTCGGTCGGTTCGACGTGGACCGATTGCGCGCCGCGGGGCGTTACATCGCCGCCCGCGACGAGCGCGGAGTGCATCACGCCTGCGCGGTCGTGGCTGATGCGGAGAGCGGGATTGAGGGTCCGATTTATGTGACGGAGGCTGATGTCGCCGAGTTACTGAAGGCCAAGGCGGCGGTTTATGCGGGATTGACGACTTTGCTGGAAGTCAGCGGACGGCGGGCAACTGAACTGCGCGAGCTCGTGCTGGCCGGGGGATTCGCCCGTCACATTGATCTGCGCAACGCGGCGCGCATCGGGCTGCTGCCGGACCTGCCCGTCGAGCGCGTGCGGGTCATCGGCAACGGCGCGCTGGCCGGAGCCGTGTTGGCGCTGCGCGATCCGGCCGCGTTTGAGAATTTCCATCGCATAACCGCCCGGGCCGAGACCGTGGAGTTGAACTTGGTCCCGAGTTTCGCGGCGCACTTCGCCGACGCGATGATCTTGCCGAATGCCGACCCCGCCGCGTTCACTGCAATCCAGAACGAGGTCCGCTGACCTGTCCGTCCGCTTCTCCCGGAGACTGCCTGTGTCGCATCGCCCCGATCTCATTCGCAACGTCGCCATCATCGCCCACGTGGACCACGGCAAAACCACGCTGGTGGACGAGCTCTTCAAGCAGAGCGGCACCTTTCGGGACAACGAGACCGTCGTCGAGCGGATGATGGATAGCATGGACCTGGAGCGCGAGCGGGGAATCACGATCCGCGCCAAGAACGGCGCGCTGCGCTATGCCGGCCATACCCTCAACATCATTGATACGCCCGGCCACGCGGATTTCGGCGGCGAGGTCGAGCGCACCCTGCAAATGGCCGACGGCGCGCTGCTGCTGGTGGATGCGCAGGAAGGGCCGATGCCGCAAACCTACTTCGTCCTCAAGAAGGCGCTGAATCGCCATCTGCCGATCGTCGTGGTCATCAACAAGATTGATAAGCCGGCCGCGCGGCCGCACTGGGCAGTGGACCAGATTTTCGATCTCCTAGTCTCGTTGAACGCTTCGCATGCGATTCTCGACTTCCATGTCGTCTTCGCTTCCGCGCGCGAGGGCCATGCCAGTCTCGATCCGGCCGTTCCGGGGTCGGATATGAAACCGGTCTTCGATGCGATCCTCCAATATATCCCGGCGCCATCGGGCGACGGCGATGCGCCTTTCCAGTTGCAGGTGGCGAGCATTGACCACTCCTCGTTTCTCGGGCGGCTCGGGATTGGCAAGATCACGGCGGGGCGGGCCGTGACCAACATGGCCGTGGTGCTGGCCAAGGCGTCGGGCGGCGCGATGCAGGCCGCGCGCATCACGAAGATCTACCGGTACGACCGCGACCGCAAGGTGGAGACGGATCGCGCGGGCGTAGGCGACATCGTGGCGGTGGCGGGACTGGAGGATGTCATGGTCGGCGATACCTACACCGACCCCGAGCAGCCGACGCCGCTGCCTCCTTTGCCGGTGGATCCGCCGACCGTGAGCATGAACTTTCTCCCCAATAGCTCACCCTTCGCCGGCCAGGAAGGAACGTACTGCACCAGCGCGCACCTGGCGGAACGGCTGCGCCGGGAGGCGCTTTCGGATGTGGCGCTGCACGTCGAGGAGTTGCAGGGACGGCCGGGTTTCAAAGTCGCCGGCCGCGGCGAACTGCACCTTTCAATCAAACTGGAGCAGATGCGCCGGGAAGGCTACGAAGTTCAGGTGTCGAGCCCGCAGGTCATCCTGCGCGAGGAAAACGGGCGGCAAATGGAGCCCTACGAGGAGTTGACCCTTGACGTGCCGGAGTCCAGCGCCGGGACCGTGATCGAAAAACTCGGGAGGCGCAAGGGCCAGATGCAGGAGATGCGCCAGGACGGCGGCATGACGCGCCTGCGTTACATCATCCCGACCCGCGGCCTGCTCGGGTTTCGAAGCGAGTTTCTGTCCGACACCAAGGGCATGGGTGTGCTGAACTACGTCTTCCATGGGTACGGTCCGTATGTCGGCGAGATGCGCAACCGCAACCACGGCGTGCTGGTCAGCCGGGAGACCTGTACGACCGTCGCCTATGCGCTCTTCAACCTTCAGGAACGCGGCCGCCTCTTCCTGGGGCCGGGTGAGCGCGTCTACCGCGGCCAGGTCATCGGCGAGCACTGCCGATCCAACGACCTGGACGTCAATCCGGCCAAGGGGAAGAAACTCACGAATATCCGCGCCGCCGGTTCCGACGAGAACGTCATTTTGACTCCGCCGGTGCGATTGAGCCTCGAAGACTGCATCGCCTTCATCAACGACGATGAACTCGTCGAAGTCACGCCCAAGAGCGTGCGCTTGCGCAAGGCGCCACCGACATTGAACGCATAGCGCGAAGACCACCGAATCGCGCCGCCGCCCTCGCCATTGGCCGAAGCACTCGCGGACGGGCTCGGGAGGCGTGACCATGCCGTTTATGGAGGCGGCAGCGTCCCTGCCTGCGCGCCTTGCGCTTCGGCGAGGCAGGGGAGCGAAGGGCGTCCCTGCTTTCGTTCTGATCCGGTCGACGGGCGAGTGGCCGGGTGCGCAGACATTGGCGTGCTGTGACGCCGGGCGGTTTATCGTCGGCGACAGAATCGCCGCCCTGCCAACCCCCTCGGCGGCTGGATCGGTACAGGAGCGCGATGCGGCCCCATCGCCGAGCGGCCGTCGGAGAGAGCCCGGTCCGGCATTTCTCCGCACAGGGACGCTCTCAGAAATCAGGGCGGATGGGTGAAGCACGCCTGCCGCTGGCGGACGCCATGTGGCCTGAGCGCTGTCGGGCGGTCAAGGGACGGTTGAACCGGCGCTCGCGGCTCGTGTAGCTCAGGGTGTTCAGGCGCGCGATTCCGAGATGCTTCCGTCCGACCCGCAGATCTTGCGATGCGCCCTCGGAACGGCACCCGCGGCCCCGATGCCCATTATTTCGGTTGCCAAGCCCGCGGAGATTCGCCTAACTGGATGCTGTGAAGGAAAAGCCCGAGGCAAAAGCCGACGCATCCTGCGCCGAGTGTTACGATACGAACCGGCCGGTCTATCTCGCCCGCCGGGACGCCGGCGTTGAGCGGGCGGTCGAGCTGCTGTCGCAGCCCACCAGCCATCTGCCGACGGCGGCTCGGATCGCGCACGTGGAAAACGTGATCGCGTTATTGCGTACCGCATCGCACCACGCCCGGCTGGCGGCCCGTTCCCGGCGGGCGGGCGAGGCCGAGCGCGACTTTCTGCGGTTCCTGGCGCTGACCCTCCAGCAGGTGGAGTCCGTCCATGCGCTCATCCAGCAGCAAGCCCACTTGGAGTCTAAAGAACACGGATTTCTATCCAAATTCCTTGAGGTCAGTGCGGACGAGGTCACACTGTCCGCGATCAACTTCCAGCGGCGCGCGGAGGACTTGCTGGAAGGGCTGTGGCAGGTGTTGCGGATGTCCAGCACACCCTACCGCCGTTTGCAGCATGACAATCTGAAAGAATTATCCCTCGACGAGCGCGAGCGATACGATCGCGCCATAGCCAGTTTTCGAAAAGACGCCGCCGCGAAATACGCGCTGCCGGCGCCGTCGGACCGCGTGCCGTCGGCGGCGCGGAACGCCGATCCCCCGATCTTCTCAGGCGCGACCGAATTTTCGATTTAGCTCGGCGAAGCTCATATGGATGAGCGTCGGCCGGCCGTGCGGGCAGGTGTAGGGCATTTCGGCCGCGGCCAGGTCGATAACCAACCGCTCGATCTCTTGCAGGGTCAGTCGGTCGTGGGCCTTGACGGCGGCCTTGCAGGCGGCTCGCGCGATTCGTTCAATGGACCAATGTTCGATCCCCCCGCGCGCGCCACCCTGGTCCGCCGCGGTCGCCGCTTCCATCAGCATATCCCGAGCCGGCAACTGGCCGAAGGCCGCGGGCACTGCGTCTACGATGAAGGTGTCTCCGCCGAACTCGGAGATTCCGAATCCCAGGCGGGTCAGGATTTCGATGTTTTGCCGCACCAGCGGAGCGAGATGCGGCGGCAATTCGATGGTTTCAGGCGCCAGCAGTCCTTGAGCGGACACGCGATTCGCTAGCGCCTGGCGCATGAATTGCTCGTAGAGGACGCGTTCATGCGCGGCGTGCGGGTCCATCAAGACCAGCCCGTCTTCCGTCTCGAGGACCACGAACAGCCCGCCGGCCTGTCCGAGGATCCGGCACCAGGCCCAGGGACCGGCGGTCGGCGCCATGGCTTCGGCCCCTGCCGGCGCCGGCGACGGTGCTGCGGCGATGCCTCCCGACGGCGCGGCGGGAAAAGGCGATAGAGAACGACGCGGATAAGCGAAGGCGCGCGGCGGCGGCAGGTCGCTGATGGGCGCCAGCGGCATCGGAAACGCCGGAGGCGTCGGGGCGCCTGCCGGCGGGGCGACGGCCGCGACGGGCACCGTCTGCGGTCCCGCCAGCGCTGAGCGGACGGCTTCAATGACCGCGTCGCGCACGCCGGCGCCGTCGCGAAACCGCACTTCCTTCTTCGTCGGGTGGACGTTGACATCCACGCCCTCGGGATCCAAGTCTACGAACAAAAATACCACCGGATATCGCCCCCGCGGCAGCAGGGTCTGATAGACTTCATTCAACGCGAAGCCGATCAGCGGCGCGCCGGCGGGGCGGCGATTGATGAACACGTACTGCTCGGAACGGTCCCCCCGCGCCAATTGGGGACCTCCGACATAGCCGCTGACCCGGACCCCTCCGCGCTCGCCTTCGACGCGATGGAGCAGGGCGGGGGATATGTTGGGGAAGAGATCGCGGAGCCGCTGTTCCAGGGTGGCGCCGCCGGCCGCATGCATCACCTCGCGCTCATCCACCCTCCACCGCAGCGCGATCTGCGGATGGGCGAGCGCATAGAGCAGCACGACCTGCCGCACGTGCGACAGTTCCGTGGCGTCGCTCCGCAGGAACTTCCGGCGCGCCGGAACATTGAAGAACAGGTTGCGCGCCGCGATCCGCGTGCCGGGCGGACCGCCGACATCGCGAACGTCCTGGATGCGGCCGCCGACGATCTCGATCCCCGTACCCTCGTCCGATCCCGCCGGACAGGTGCGCAGCGTCAGTCGTGATACCGCGGCGATGGCAGCCAGCGCTTCCCCGCGGAAACCGAACGTCTCGATGCGCTCGATATCCTCCACCTCGGCGATCTTGCTGGTCGCGTGGCGCTCGACGGACAGCAGCGCGTCGTCGCGGTTCATGCCGCAACCGTTGTCTGTCACTTCGATGGCCTGACGGCCCCCGGCGACGACGCCGACCGTGATCGCCGTTGCGCCGGCATCCAGGGCGTTTTCCATCAGTTCCTTGACCACGCCCGCCGGGCGATCCACCACCTCGCCCGCGGCGATCTTATTGATCACCGGGTCGCTCAATACGCGTATCCGCGATGGCGTGCTCATGGGGTGAACATAACACATTGCGACGCCGCCCGGCACGTGCGGCGCATGCGGCGTAGCGGAAGCCGGCTGCGCCCGGGTCCTCGAGAACGAGAAACACTGCGTCTGGCAGCCATTCTTACTGAAAACCCGTGCATTGAGAATTTGCGCTTGCGAACATCAGGAATAACCTTATGCTGAAGCCAATACCTATCGGTGAGCACCGACCTTCCAGTGTGCACAACGGAGGCCGCGGCCGAGATGTCCGCGGCGGCGACGGGCCAGCCTTCAGGGGCCGGCGCCGTTTCCGCATCCGCCGAGCCGATGACCTGTCCGCCGCCGCCCCGGGCCTCTGACGTCACCGTGATATTGACGTTGGCAGGCGTATTTGTGTCCGTCCGATTGCTGACCCGTTCGATCCGCCGCCGCGTCGGGTGAACGTCGGACGATTCAGGGATTCAAGGTCGTCAGGTGGCTGTGCGCGACGTACTCGCGGTTCATGCGCACCCGCGGCAACATGACGTCAATGAAGCGGTGCGCCACCTGTCGCTTGTAGTCCCAGTGTTCCGCCTGGCGAAGCAGCAGTAGCGCGACGTAGACGTCAATCCACATGTCCACGAGATGCGGCGCCACGAGCTCGCGATACTCCTGGTCCTTGCCCTGAAGGAACTGCTGGGATTCGCGCAGCAGAGCCAGCGGCTCGCGTACGCGGCCGCGTTCCTCCGCTATGGCGGGGTCGCTCACGGCGCGGGACATCTCGCGGTCAACCAACTCGTCCAGGTCGCCCCGCAGGATGCGCGGCAGCGCCCAGTTGACCTGGATCTGCGAGGTGCCTTCGTAGATGTTGGTGATCCGCACGTCGCGGTACAGGCGTTCGACCGGGTAGTCTTTCATGAAGCCGT
>CAYLTB010000022.1:0-1841 GCA_964386675.1 uncultured Verrucomicrobiota bacterium | reverse complement strand
AGCAGACGCGGTTCGCGATCTCCGTCGCGTAATACTTGGCGATCGGCGTCAGCGCTTCGGCGATCTTCCCGTAGCGCTTGGTTTCCTCGCGCAGACCCTTGGCTTCCGCGCCCTGATGCAGGTCCACGATCTCGCAGGTCGCGTAGAGCAGCGCGCGCGAAGCCTCCACGTACATCCGCATATTGGAGAGCATCGCCGCCACCTGCGCGAACTGGCGGATCGGCTTGCCGAATTGCTCGCGCTCCGTCGCGTACTTCAGCGCTTCGACCAGCGCGGCTTGCGCGATGCCCTGCGCTTGCGCGCCGATCGCCAGCCGCGCAGCCAGCATCAGCCAGGCCGTGTACCGCGCCAGCCCCATACCGCGCGTGCCGATCAGCCACGCCGGGCACTCGTCGAAGGCCAGCTCGCAGGTCGGCGAACCATGGATTCCCAGTTTTTCCTCGATGCGCCGCACCGTGACGCGCGGGTTCTTCTCGACCAGGAAGAAACTGAGGCCGCGGCCGCCGCCCTTTTTGGCCGGATCCTCGCTGCGCGCCAGCACCAGAATCACATCGCCGCAGCCGTTCGTGATGAAGCGCTTCGTGCCGCTGATTTTCCAGAGTCCCGTCGCGGGGTCCTGCACCGCCGTGACGCCGCCTTCCGCCTGCGCGCGCGTTTGCACGGCGGCCAAGTCGCTGCCGGCGTCGGGCTCCGTCAGCGCCATCGCACCGGTGAATTCGCCGGTGCTCATGCGGGGAAGATATTTCGCTTTCAATTCCTCGGAGGCGAACTCCGCGATCGTCTCGGCAATGCCGCCCTGAAGTCCGAAGAAATTCATCAGCGAGGCGTCCGCCTGCGAGACGATCTCGATCGCCGCCGTGTACACGGTTTCCGGGAATTGCAGGCCGCCGTACCGGCGCGGGATCGTCATTCCCATCAATTGCGCGTCCTGGAGATCCTTGAGGTTCCGCTGCAGCGGCTCGGGGAATATGACGGCGCCGTTCTCGCAACGGCAACCGATCGCGTCTACCTCCGCCGCCCGCGGCGCGATGCGGTTCGCGGCGAGCTCGCCGACCGGGTCGCGCAGCATTTCCAAGTACGTGGCTTTGGCTTCCTCGGCGTTCTCGTAGGGGCAATCGCCGTCGCCGATCGTCTCCTTCATGGCGATGATCGCGTTCCAGTCGAGCATCTGCTCCATGATGAACTTGAGGTCGGCGTTGTCGGTATAGAAGTTGGCGGGCATGTGGGGACTCCGAGGTTTTGCGGTTTCGTCAGACGTTCAGGCACTGCATCAGCTTCGGAAGGACGACTTTCAGGTCGCCGACAATCTGGTAATGGGCGATCTTGAAGATCGGCGCGTTCGGGTCGGTGTTGATCGCGATTATTTTGCCCGAATCCATCATGCCGACGCGGTGCTGCACCGCGCCGCTGATGCCGCAGGCAATGTAGACCGCCGGTTTCACCGTCGCACCGGTCTGGCCGATCTGGTGGTCGGCCGGCAACCAGCCGGCGTCCACCACCGCGCGCGTCGCGCCGATTTCCGCGCCCAGGTGCGCGGCAAAGTCCCGGATCAGTTGAAAGTTTTCGGCACTGCCGACACCGGCCCCGCCCGCGACGATGATCTTCGCGGCCTTGAGATTGACCGTCTTCTTTGCGACTTCCCGCCGAATTACCCGCGCGGCTCCGGTCCAGACGTCGTCGCCCGGCCGTCCGGACTGCAGGGTCCCGCTCCGGGCCGGGTCTGCGGCGGGTGCATCCGCGGCGCCGTCGCGCAGCGCGGCGATCACGGGGCCGGCGGTCGCCGGCGCAAAGGTCGTGCGGACTTTACGATCGAACTCGATGCGCTGCAGCGCCCAGCCGCC